>NZ_JAHOOJ010000027.1:0-61134 GCF_019132535.1 Erysipelatoclostridium sp. DFI.2.3
TTTAGTGATCTATCAGCAATGAAAGCAAGTTTCACATGATTATCTCCGACATTGAATCCGTCTGTGATCAGCTGATATCTACTGCCATTTTTCAGTTTAATAAATTCCATATCTTAATGCTCCTTTCATTGGATAGTAGACTTGCCCGTCACATAGGTAAGATGCACATTTATTCCTGTATCGCTTGCTAGCTTTTCAAGAGGGGAAAACAAAATAGTTCCATCCTGTTTAATATTTATCTTTGCGATAATTTTTGTACTACCTACGATTTCATAGAAATTTAGATCTACTGTTGGGCGAAAAGCTTCCGGAATCATCGACGGCGTAGCTATCGTAGTCTCTCCGTTCGCTGCCAATTCCTTTTGCATATAACCAGCACACTTTAAATAAACAACTTGCCCACTTCTATACATATTGGCCGGAGGAAGATATACCGAATTAGTTAATTGAACAGTATTTCTGTTTAATTCGGTTTTTATATCATCGAATTTCTTTTTACAATATCCGGCACTAGGTACTTTTGCATTGGATGTTGAATCCGTCGTAACGATATCGCTAGGTGTTAATGCGTCAGGTATTGCATAAGGTAAACTATTCCAAGGTGTTACTCCATCCCCCATTTTCATTTTAACGATTCCCTTTCCAACACCTGCATTCGGTATTTCATAACCGATTTCGCGTTCTTTCAAAACCATATTTGATTGTTCCCATTGTGCCTTTGTTCCAGCACGTGGTCTTATTGTATAAAATGGCATTTCTCATTCTCCTCTCTTTAAATCGGATATCCACCGTTTACATCAATGTCTTCTTCGCTCGCTTGTGTGAACGGGTCACCGCCGTCCATATCGAATGTTTCAAGTTGCAGTGCTGATATAGCATCATAACATTGTGCCACTGCATTTTTTACATCCTTTTGAGATTCGTTAGTTTGGTCTATCAAATCATCTAATTTCTCTTTGCTTTTTTCAAAATAAGGATCAACAGTACTCGTATACCATGACTTCATAGCACTTAATACTTCTCTTTGCCAATATTCTTCCGGTGGAGAAACTGCAGCCTTGATACTGTTGGATGTATCTACTTGTAGAGCTAATATGTTAGATGTAATAACGATTTTATTTTCGTCAATCGCTGCCAAAGACAAATATACATCGCCTTCGTTTTCAAACACCCCATCAGGCAACAAAATGTATGTCCCATCATCCTTTTCCTGTAGAGGGCATACGATCGGCATATCTGATTTCCAACTAGTACAGTAACCAGATACCACCATTCCTTTAAACGGATTTGATTCCGATGCATCCTTGATAAGCTTGATAAAAAGATTAGCTGAATGTTGATAACCTACAAGACTGTTTCCATCAAGCATTATCTCTCTACCAATTTGTTTAATTTGTGTTACTACTATATCCATTTAATCGCCTCCTACCGTTAGATATCATAATTCATATCAATAAACTTACCTTTCGTTTTCATAGTCACACCTAAAATAGAGTTTATACGGATATGATTGTCTTCATTAAGGTTTAAGAATATATCATCCTTGGTTATAGAAATCGATGGTCTTGATAACAAGTCGGTATTGTTGTCGAAAATACCAATTCTTATCAGATCTTCACTCATCGTGATTGCTGTATCTCCATTTTCTCCGAGCGTTATTTGACTGAACATCCCTACTTCATGGCTTAAATGTAAATTGCGACCGATATAAGCATCATAATTTGTTGTAAGATTTCCTTTAAATGTTCCCGATTCCACCGTTACGTTGCGCATTGTCGCATCTGCGCACTTCATGGTGCCATCTTCCATAACTGAGAAGTTATCGCCTATCATGATCCGGATACCTCTTAATGTTCCGGCTGTTATGAAATCAGCATTGAACTTCCCATCGATCGTCCATGCAGAATTATATGGTCCCTGCCATCCATTCTGACTGAAGGCTATACCTCCTAGATTCATCCTAATGCAATACTTCGCATTCTCTTTCGGTAATGCATCCAAAATATAGATCTCATTCTGTGTCTGGTAGATATATCCTTTCTCTGCCCATGCATTTATCAGCTTCGTTGCCATCTCCTGCGCCTGTTGCAGCACTGATCCTTTCAGTTTTTCACCATCGTTGCCAAGAATGGATATTGCATCATTCACCTTTCCTGTTATGGTTTGCGGTTCTGAAGACAATGTGATTTTGTTCTTCTCTGGTGAATCATGATACCTCTGCAGCTTGATCACCTTTTCAATGATCTCAGTGTGCCCGTCAATAATGACGTGTGCAATATCATACAGCCCCATCTTCAGGAAGCTGTACCTATCATCTGTTTCCGCAAGGTCATTGACCGTGACCTCAAAGGATAATACCGGATATGCCTGTTCCTTCAACTTCTTTTTCGCATCAGCAAGTAGGTTCTCCGGAATCGTATATCGTTCATCCTTCCATACAATCCAGATTGGATGCGCCTTGCCTGCATATGCATTATCTTCAACATAGGTCTTTCCTCCATTTATGGATGCAAAATTGACATAGCTGCCATCCTCATTCTGCTTTCCATATGCTGTGATCCTGGTGGCGAAATCTTTTGAATTGCCTTTCATCTTAACACTTTCCAGATTCAACTGTGGGGTGATATAGATTCCTTTATCTATGACCTGTTCAGGATCCTTTACAACGATCTGTTTATCAAGTGCTCGGATCTCATATGTAACACTGAATATCTCCTGACATTTGAATAACACTTCATAATCAGACGCATCTTCCATCTCTAGGGTCCTTCGATAATCCCGTATACCTGCGTTTAAGATAGACCAGCCAGACGGTTTGATCGCTTCCAGAATCTCTGATAGGCTCTTTGTCTGAAACTTTGCTATATCCTTCGTGTTGAGATAAGGCTCGTTTTGATGCCAGTCATCCATATCCAGGCTGCAGGTTATCGTGCATGCTGTCTTTCTCTTGTTGATATCTTTGATCAGATAGCGGTTCTCTTCATTTCTGACTGGTGTTTCATTAGCGATATACCGGTACATTTCATCACTGGGCGAAATGTCAAAGCATAAAGTCTGGGTACCATCATATTCATATGCTGTATAGTAATTCTGCCGATTGGTAATCGGTAACCAACCTTCCTTTGTGTAAATTTCAAGCATCTTGTTCCTCCTATACGAAAATTGGTGTATATTTCAATACGACTTTTACAGACGTACTGCTCATACTGATTTTTTGACTTCCCGGATCCAATGTAGGAAAGCAGTTCTGTTTCAGCGTACAATCCGGATATTTATTCGGCTCTGTATCTGTATAAACTTTTTTCAATTCACCATCGAAATAGACCGTTCTGTTTGCATACAGCTTCCGGATGGTGTGCCCATCAATAGTGAAGGAATCCATAGCTGCCATTGGCGTTATTTCATACACACATTCTGTTTGCCAATTACCTGCGACAACGATATGGTTGTCAACCTTACTGAGTAACAACTGGCGTCTGCTTCCTTCCTGTATGACGGACAACGGGATCGTCACCCTGTACCAGCCCTGCCAGTATTCGTCTACGGGTTGGCTCAGTTTGGATAGATAGCACCGATATTTGAATCCATCTTCGATGTCGATCATATTCTCTTCATGGTTCAATAGCTCTGCCAGAAAATCAGATATATCCTTCTTGCTGCGAAACTCAGCTATCAGTTGCATACTCTTCGGCGTCAGCACTCTTTTGCCAAGAACAGGACGCAGGGAGCGTTCAGGCTGAAAGACCTCACGCTCTACTGCATAGGGCTGATATGTGAAGGAATTTACTCTCATATGGAATCGTTCCATCCGCTTGTTGTTTATTCGCATGTCACACCCTCCTATCTAAGCTCTGCAAGCTCAACACCCATTTCAGGTGCAAGCCAATGCGCAACTTCTGCACCGTTATCCAATACGAATCTAAACTCATTAACACCATTACGTACTAGCTGCATAGTCTTTGGGAACGCGTTCACGACACTCTGCTGCTGCGTGATCCTGGCATTCGTTTCCAAAGGTACACCGATGTCATTCACGCTGGCATTCACTTGTTTCTGCAATTCCGCATTCATACCGTCAACCTCATTAAGGATATCCTTCGTTGACTTCGGCATGGCCATTTCAAATCCCACGGCAATACCTGGAGGCAGCATCTTACCTACAAGATCACGCAGCAGTCTGGAAGGGGAATGGATGCCGAAGAAATCCAACATACCATCGACGATTCCATCGCAAAACCCACTGATCTTATCCAGGATCCAATCCTTTACACTTCCGATACCTTCCCACAGCCCCTTGATAAGGTTTATACCGATATCTACCATCTTGCCAGGTAATTCCCTAGCTTTCTGAACCACGGAATCGACGAGCTGCTTTGCGGCATTGATACCGGTATTCCAAAGATCAGAACCCCATGCCCTTACTTTCAATATCGTGTTAGATAACCATGTTTGGACCTTTCCTGGCAATGAACGGAACCACTCTACGATCTTATCGATCGTTTTGGTAACCGACTCTTTAGCACTGTTATATGTATCACTTCCCCAGGTCTTGACTTTTTCCCAGGCACTCTTCAACCATTCCCATATCTTTCCTGGCAGTGATTTGAACCATTCAACTACCGAATTTATAAAAGCAGGAATATCTTCTGTAACGAAGTTCTTCAGATCGATGCCCCACTGGATGAAATGACCAATGATCTGTCCGACCATATAACCAATGTTATAAGGAATTTGGTTGAACCAGTCGATCACACTCTGGATCCACGCCGGAATCGTTTCTGTGAAGAAAGCTATGACGCTGTTCCATGCATCTTGAAACCATTGAACGATGCTGTCACACAGCTCCTGCAGGCTTGTCTTGAAATCTTCCCATGCCTGAGGTATCGTCACGGTAAAAAACTCGACAATACTGTCCACTGCACCTGAACACCATTCAACGATGCCGTTCCACAGGTCTATCCAGAACTGCCGGAATTCCTCAGAGGTATTCCAGAAATATACGAAGGCAGCCACTACTGCAGCTATAGCTGCAACGATCAATGTGACAGGCCCACCGGCAGCAGCCACCAAAGCGCTGCCCAGCCCCTTGATACCTCCACCAGCACCGATAGCACTTGTAGCTAATTTAGAGAATGCTCCGCTTCCAGAACCAAGTTTGATAAAAACAGTATTCATCAAACTATTACCATTGCTCATTAGATCAAAGAACCCAGAAATAGACTTGCTCGCTCTGCTCACTGTATTTGTGATCTTCCAAGCAGCGAACGCACTACCCACGCTGATTACGACCGGTAGCAGCTTCTTGATCAATGAGATCAACTCTGGAAGATGCTCTGCAGCATAATTCAATCCCTTTTCCATGACCTTCCCCACATCTGAGATCATTTCCTTCAAGGTTGGCAGACCATTACTCTGCAGCACTTCGTCGATCGATTCTATGATTGCTACCATCCCTCGTGTGATAGCAGCCTTCATATTATCGAATGTTCCCTTCCAGGAAGCACCTGCCTCTTTGGCAGCACCATCAATGGCCGCGAACTTGTCAGTTCCTTTTTCCATCGCATCCTGCAGGACATTCAGAAATTCTTCTGATGAGATGCTGCCATCTGATAATGCTTCGCGTACATCAGAAAAGCTCTGGCCAGTCGCATCCGCAAACAGCTGCACTGCAGGGATACCGGCATCCGTCAATCGGTCCAGCTGATCTCCCTGGACCTTCCCCTGTGCGACCATCTTTGCGATCGCATCTGTTACATTGGCGTATGTCTCATTCGTACCATCTCCATAGAATGCAACCGCATCTGCCCAGGTCTTCACCTGCCCTGTTGCCTTGTCCATCGACATACCGGATGTTACGAACTTCTGACAGCTCTGTGCCGCTACATCAAGTCCGTATGCAGTCCCTGTCACGGTGTCCTTGATCTTGGCCAGTGCCTGTTCTGCAATCTTGGAAGAGCCTGTCATCGTCGTCATGGTACGTGTGAACTGATCCATCGTATCAATGCGGTCCATCGCACTTCCTATGGATGATTTCATGGCGTTGAAGCCTGCAGAGACAGCCTTGGTGATTCCGACTGCACTCAGAAGGCTTTTCAGCTGCGTACCGAAAGATTTCGTTTTCCCCTCCATCGACTTCAGGCGTGATTCATAGTCTTTATCATTAAGATCTACCTCAATGATGATGGAGCCATCACTGTTCCCTAACAATCCGCATCACCGCCCTTCAGTCCTGACAGGATCTCTGCCTCCAGTTCCTCCTGCGACCTATCCTGCGCCTTTTCCTTAGGAAGTGCATAAAACTTTTTCAATTCCGTATAACGCTGTTTCTGTTCCTTATCCAGTTTGGAGATATCCGCAGTACGATAACCTACCACCTGGATGAACTTCGTCTGATCTGTAAGTCCCTCAAATAGACTTTTGAATTCCCACCAGTGCAACTCTGCGGCAAGCAGATCGATGCCATACTGCTGGCGGAATGCAGCTACGATGAGGTCCATATCATAGTCAAAACGATATCCGATTTCACCTTGCTTGCCAGAGGTCTTCCGTATCGGTTTATCTAGCCTGTAGAAAGAAAAAAGAGCCTGTATCAGCTCTTCTGAAATATCATCAGGCATGTTCATGACTCCTCGTATCATGAAATACAATTTATAATCCATTTCGATTCCTGCATCGACCATGATATTCTCAAATTTCATCCAAGTACGGAAATCTGTATCTATCGTATAGTCTCTGTTATCTGCTCTTACGGTTCTTGGCAGGTCGTCTCTTGTTAGCCACATTCTTCATACCGTACTTTCCATCCGCATATTCCATCTGCTTTGTGAACCGCTCCATGCTATTGACGATCCCCTGTACTGCCTGAAGCTCCTTTTCTGCGGACTGCTGACGCTTTTTCATCTGCTCTGTCGTAGCAGCTTCCTCCAGACGTTCTTTCAGTGCCTCTGCAAGCTGCAGGATTACATAATAAGGCTTTAAGTCATCCTTATGGAAGATCTTACGATATGTACCAGCGCCCAACAGTCCGTCAATAGTATTCCGGCAGTCGTCGATAAAGTTTTCCGTTACAAGTCGGTTTCCGCGATATTTATCCATGAAATCGCTGATTGTCTGATGCAATGTGATATCATCCGCATCCATTTCGAAGTGTAGTCCTGCGATATCTAGTGGGATGATGTTTTCCTGTAATGTGATCTTCATCTGCTATGCCCCCACTCCATCTGTTTTGAAGGTACCGGTTTTATAGTCGTACACGCCTTCTGTGAATGTTCCATCAGCGATATTGTATTTACCATGCAAGCTGTCACCCTTTTGTGCGAACGTTCCTTCCAGTGCAATCTTACCGCCACCCTCACCGGATCCTGGATTGGATGGCTGGATCTCATACTCGGATTTATGTGCTGCAAATTCACCTGCAGACCCTTCGATCGGCGCCCATGTTTCTACTTCATAGGCCGTAAACATCTCCCCGATCAGCTTTTTCTTACCTACCTCATACACATGCATGACAAAGGCGTTATCCGGAATAAGTTCTCCCGAATACGAAACTGATGGTGCATATCCTGTCATATTGGAATGCTGGTTCTTCTCATTAATATACTGTCCGTCATCTGTATTCGGTGATGCGTCCTCTGTCCAGTCCGTGATACCGGTTCCGGCAAGGACCGGCTTCTCGATACCATCCCATATAGCATAGTTCAGATTCTCATGTCGATTGACGACGGTACTTTTTGGTGTAAATGCCATTACTCAAACGCTCCTTTCTTTTCATATACTAATTTGTAGGCTGCCACGAAGGTAGCCGTCTTTTCTTTTTCTCCGGTATCATCGACCGGTGTTGATGTCATTTCCAGACTGATCGGCTTCGCATCCGTAAGGTGGAGATTCGGAAAGCCTTCTCTTGTCTCTCGGGCAAATGTCGCAGCCAGGTCATTCAATGGCTTCGTGATGTCCAGATTATGTCTGGTATCCTTAACAGATGCCTGCATGCTTACCGTGAACGAAAACTCTGCCTTATATCCACCGGTGATATACTGCTGAAGGATCGGAACATCATTCATTCGTTTGAAACAGATCGCCGTTTCTTTGGAGTTTGGGAAATACTCCAGATACCATCCCTTTGTGTTTGGGATCCGGATATTACTGATGTATCCCATGAACAGATCTTCTACGATCTGCCTGACATCCTCCAGTGCTACATTAGCCATGCTTGAACCATCCTTTCGTCAATTTCACCCATTTCCCTCTGTTTTTGCTTTTGGAACGGATATACCATTCAGGGCCGGCAAGCGGATGCGTCTTACCATACTTCAATGCCTTGCTCGTAGCCTCTTTGACCTCTCCAAGTCTTGCCCATGCTCTACGTGAACGTATACCGACCATGACCAGCCCTTTATATAAAAATCTAGCATATGGACCATTCCATACGACCTTATCTTTATAGCGGTTCTGATTTGTGATTGCGGATTGGGAAAGATTTCCTTCCTGCATAGGCACATATGGTGTCGTGTCCTTGATGACCTGACTGATGAGCTTCTTTTTACACTTTGTTAGCTTCATCCGGTCTTTCAGCATACGCTTGTTTCCATCGAACTGGACCTTTACCTTGACACTCATTTCCCTGTCATCTCCACTCTGATCGGCTTCGTACCATCGAGAAATATCGCATTCACTCCTGTGATGGTGTATTCATCATCACGGAATTTCAGTGCATCATTGGTACTGATAATAAAATCTGTTCCGTACTGCAGTACACGGTCATTTTCATCATAGGCAGTGTAATCACCAAGCTCTACATACACGATGATCTTGTCATCAGTTGTGATCCCGCGCTTTGACTGCTGCATACCGTAGCTTAGATCTGCTTTCACATGCAGTATTGTGATGACCTGTTCAGCTGCCACTCCGTTATCATCCTCAGGAAGCTGCTTGATCAGCTGTACTGTATGCGGTCGGAATCTTCTCGGTAGCACCCTCACCAGTTCCACCCCAGTTTGAGCAGACCGTTGCGGCGAAGTTCCGCCATGATCACAGACTTAGCGAGCGGAGAAAATGGGATCCCTTTATAGGACTGCCCGCCGTTTCCCATCTGAAATGTATAGCCGCTTGACTGTACCTGCTTCAGATCCAGGTCAGATGCACCGTTCACCGCTGCTGCACCGCCATTTTGATCGATATAATCGACTTCAAAGCACAATGCCTTATCAAAGTTTCCATACCCATCTAATGTATCATGCAATTGATCCGTCCTTACGCGGTCATCTATATACATCTTTAAGACTGCTTCAGCTTTTGGAAGCAATACATTGAACTCCGCTTCTCTGACCGTCCCCTTGTAATCATCTCTATAATACTGATAATCCATTTCAGCACCTCCTTAAAGGTAAGGAGAGGATTCCCTCTCCTACTGGTTCTTGATCAATGCGACATCCTTCGTTACTGCAGTCTTTGCTACGACTACAGTATCGTTGACCGTGATGTGGTCTTTCTTCGTGATCTTCACAGGATAAGTCCCTTCACGTAAATTAAATTCCACAGTACCATCAGCACCTGTCATCAGTTTAGCGCCGTTTACATCGACGCGTGCTTTCTCTACCAGATTAGCATCTTCACCACTGCCATCCTTGACAGTGAAAGTCACCTTTTGTGCCGTATACGGCGTTGCGGGCTCCAGATATGCGAATGCGCAGCCGGTACGATTCTCATCAAGACGGGTTGCTGCGTTCGGCAATGCCCAGCCCATACGGAATACGACACGAAGCGCGATCATGTCCTGCTGTGCAAGGTTATATACGATCTCCTTGGTGACCGGATCCTGAATAACGCCCTGGTCGAGGATCTTTACTGTGATATCCTGACGGATCGCATATACCGCCTGCTTGAAGTCACCGGCTACCAGCTGCGCGATGTTTTTGTCATAGCTGCCATTCGTAGGGAAATACATCGGTGCTCCATCAAGTGCATACTGTGTAGACCCCTGCATATCGCTCTTGAAGATCAATGCCCCATCTGTTGCACGAAGTCCTCGCAGCTTAGCACGCATGCCTAGCGCAGACAGACAGCCGCTTACCATGTAGCCGTCCTCTTCTACCTTGGAGAATACACCGTCTTCACCCAGCAGCTTGTCATACAGATCCTTGTCACCTGTATCAGCGACATTGTTCCCTGCCTGACGTGCCAGTGTGATGATATCAGACTGCCATTCTGCCGGGCGGTTATATCCGAAGATGGTAGCGGAATCGACACACTGTCCGATTGCCTCATTGACACGTGGTGTGATCTCACCCATGATATCAAATTCTGCATCATCAAGAACTGCTTCCGGAATCGGTACGATAACGGCCAGCTCACCTGCTGTCAGATACACGTTGTCCCATGCCTGACGGGTCGTCTGTTTCATACCGGTATCACCATTCACCCAGTATGCGGTCGGTAAAAAGTCCAGAACACGGATGCGTGTCTGTTTGCTCGTCATGTTTGGCAGCTTACGTGCCATCCCCATGAATACGGACTGCTTCGGTGCGTCCTGAAAAATTGTCGATACGACCTGCTCTCTGATAAGAGCTTCCGCATCCTGTCGATTTGTAATATTTACTGGCATAACTTACTCCTTTCCAAACAGCGATCTAAACGCTGCGTTTGCCTGATCTTTCTGATCAGCTGTATTCTGATTTGGCCCCTCTGTCCTCGAAACAACATACGGTGTCTTGGAGTCCTGAAATAGATAGGCGTTGTCTTTTTTGACTGCTTCTAAGGCTGTGGTGATATCTGCCTGACGATTCTTGCTTTTCTTAAGATTAGCTACATCCAGCAAAGCAATAACAGCCTTGTCATTGCGGGCCCCTGCTCCTTTAACAGCATCTTTCAACAGACCGGAAAATTCCAATTCATCAAGTTTTCCCTGCCATTCTGTATCCTTATTCGCAAGTTGAGTATTCAGCGTGGATATCTTTGTCTGCAGTTCATTGACATCAACACCTTCAAAACCTTTCAAAGCAGTTTGTGCAGTTTCATACTGGTTTTTGAAATTATCACGTTCTGTTGTCAGTTTCGTTACATCTTTTCCATGCTCGTCCATGATCTTATCGATCGTTTCTTTTTCGAGCTTGAGATCTTCTAAAAACTTTCTTTTCATTTTTTTACCTTTCCGTCTACGCTTTATTCACATGGGTTGCATCCACTTGACTGCACGCCTTTTTACGCCTTGCGCCGTGGCTATTGAAATGTGGTCCAAAATAGGGCAGCTTCCGCTTCGGTGGATCATTCATATAGCTGAGACGTTCTTCTGTCTTGCGTCCACAAAAAATGCAGGTATCATATTCCCGTATGATCCTGCATCCTTTATCATAATAAATTCGCTGCTTCGTGATATATGCATGCTGGCACATTATCTCACCCTCTTCCAGGTATTAAAAAAGCACCCGCTATGAGTGCTTATCTGCTGCTTCTCTGATTTTCTTTTTGTATACTTCTAATAGTTTTCTTTTCGGTAACACTTTTCTTGTACTAAGCTGCTGACCTTTCAAAGGAGGAAAAGATGCTTCTAACTCCTGGTCTTTCTTGACCCATTCTTCAAAAAGTGCTTTTTGTTTATCATTTAGCTTTTGATTTGACATATTTGATATATCCCTCCTTATCCAGCTGCTTAAAGATCAATTCATGGATATCTCCTTCAATCTCCCCATACATCAACGCTGTTCCAATGTCACCATACATATAGCTGTCATAATCAATTGATGAGATATCTTTCAAGACTTTTACTTCATAACGCAGATTTCCATATGTTGCTCTTAATTTATCGATGACAAGACCATAATTTTGTAAGAACCAGAAATCATCATTTTCAAAAGAATTTGTTTCAACATCTTCTAAAATAGGGTGGTTATGTAGGATAATCGCATCTTTCAGATTGGCTTCATCAAATCTGACTGACTTCTTATCTCCTGTATAATGAAACACTTTACCATCAGCCTGTAAAACATAGGAATGCTCAATCGGTAGATTCTCAATTTTATTTTCATATTTATGGATGTAATTGTCAACATGTTTCATGTCGATTTGCTCAATCAGTATCCCTGCAGCATCATTTGCTTTACCGCCAGCACTGCTTCCCAGCATTACTTTACTATTTGATATGCTTTCTCTAGCGTAATTCCGCTTCATATCCGGATGTGCTTTCAGGAAGTCTGCCTGACGTTTCTGCCATGCCCTGACTTTCTTTGCTTCTCTGGTATTGTCTACACCTCCAGCCTTGTTCACGGCCTGCCTGCGCTTCCATTCACGTATCTTCCGCTCGTTGTAACGCTGTTCCTGATCAAGCTTATACTGCTTCGCATTGGCTTCCTCGTCATAGTGTTCAAAGGATAATTCACCATCGAAATTCGGAAAAAAGTTATGCCGACAGTTCCATCCGCATAGACCAGCACCTGTCCCATATCCTGTAGCTTCATAGAAGTTCTGCAATCCATTGACCGGTGTTTTCCGCCAGAACAGCATTCCTTGCCATTTGGCATGCTCCGGTCTTGCCCCCATATGGGATGTCGTTTCCACCAGATTGCAGTCCATCTCATCCAGATTCTGCTCCTGGCATCTGGCCGCGGTCTGATTGACACCTGTCCGCAATGCATTGCGTATGGCACTATCAGCTCTTCTATGTGCACCGGTTGGATAATCTATCCATCGGATCCCGTTCTTTCCTAAATCGTTGACTGCTGTTTTCACTGCATCTGCGAAGGAAAACGCTCCGGAGGATACAGAAAGATATGCCTGATCCAAAGCGTGCTCAAATGCCATGTTAGCTGCAGATGCCATCGAATTGCAGATGTTACGTATTTCTGTATTCGTAGAGCGGATACCATTCAGAATAGCTTGTGTCAGATCTGGATGCGGAGGTTCTATCCCTGCTGCTTTAGCCATATCATTATCTTTCTGCACAGACCGATAAGAGGAATCGTGTATGATCTCCTTCACTTTCGTATCTGTGATGTTCAGAACTTCCGATATCGCCTGTTCTATCTCGGACATCGAAACACCGAGCTCCTCCAGTTTATGCATCTGATATTCAGCTGTACTGGTCATCATGTAATCATTCTGTGAGATCCTTCTAGCAATGTCTTTCAGCATACGTGTTTCCAGTTCGTCGAAATACTCAGCGATCCCCTCCGGTACATCCCTCAGATATCTAGGATTGAGCATTATTCATCACCGGGAAAGTCGATACCCTGCGATTCTTCAGCAGCCAGTTCAGCTTTCGCCTGCTTTTCCGTCAGCCCCTGCCACTTCACCTTGTATTTCCATTTCGGCATCAGCCCCTCACGTACCTCCTGCATGTCCTGTAGACGTTCCTTCTCAGCATCGACCACGATACTGTCATCCCAATCAAATGATACGTCAAAGCTACCGTAAGGGCACAGATTATAGATACTGCAGTAGAAGTCTATCGCATCGATCAGATCTGTCAAGGCATCCTGTAGTGCCATCTGTGTGTCAGACACCAGAGTATAGGACCTCTGCTTACTGCTTTTGATCTCTTCTGCAGTCTTATCCACATTCTGCGGATCACTGATCGTACCATAAGCAAGGCTGCAGTTAAACTCTATGAGCTTCAGCTGCGCATTGAAGCCTTTGAACAGTGGATCAGAGCGTATGTCCGGACTGAAAGTATCCATCAACGGTTTATCTCTTGCTCCGACATCGAATGTCAATGGGCGATAAAGTCTGTCTTTCCCATGTGGATACAGTTTCTTGCTCTTATCGTTTGGGTCATCCTGCAGCATACTTTCTCCGATGTGGACAGCAGCTTCCTTTGCTTCATACTCCCAGCTGATCTGACTGTAGCGTACGTCTGCTTCACGTATCAGATCGACTGCACGGGAATATACTGAGCATCCAAGTGGACTGTCTGTATCATCAGCGTTGGCCAATGGTACCTTAAAATAACCGAAGGGTACTTTCGCAACACCGGAGAATATCACTTCATATTCCAGCCGCGACCATTCCTGAACACTTTGAACCGGTATCTCCGTCCCAAGCGTTGCATCAGTCGTGCTACGGTATGCGTGATTCGTGATACACAGCTTGTCACCTTTCAATTCATGGTCTTCCAGCCTAGTGAAGATCGACTGGCCTTTCCGCATCTGTTCTGCGAACACGCACCTTGTGATATTTCCCGAGTCGTCAAACGATACAGGAAAGAATGCGTCAGCCTGGATGAATTGGATACTGATCCCCTGTTCTGTCACATACGGTTTGAATACCAGTCCGCCCTTTGCACATCCGTATTCAACGTACCTTCGGATGTCCTTCAGCATCTTTGCATAGGGCTTCTGTAGATACTCCGCTCTAGGACTTCCGGATATCTCTGATTTCAATTCCAGAGTGACCAGCCTTGCAATCTCGGAAGCGATGGCTGCGGGCAGGTTGCAGCTCTTCACATTTCTATTCAACCAGAAGGCTTTGTTTTGGAACATCTTAGACCAAAGCTCTATCTGTGTAGCCATCTTCATAGTTAGAGCCATATCTACCTGCGTTTCTGAAGTCTTGTTCAGTTCTTTTGCAATAAGGCTCATCATCCTTGTGAAATTCATTCCATCACCTCCTACTCATACCGGATGAACTTCTTGATATACCGTTCGATCGTATATTCAAATGCATCCAGGGTATCTATATCGCTGGTCCCATCATCCAGCCGCTCATCCACTGTGATCTCCTTAGGATTCCAGATAGCGGTGCATAATGCAGATACCAGTGTGTCACACATCTCTGGCATATAAGAAAAGCGCATCTGCGCCATCATCCTATTGGTGAGGCGGATACGCTCCGTTATTACTTCTTTCAATGCGTCGTCGATACGCAGCCAGCCGAGTCCGTTCTTTCTAGCTGCACTTTTCAGTCCATTGATCAATGTCTGTTCTGCGCTGTCACAATAGACATGTGTGATATTACCATACATGTTCAGTACCTTCAGGCAGAAGTCAATGAATAGCTGCCCCAGCTTGTCCGGATCGATATCTTTCTTGCTGCAATCATGCCATTCCGAAGCCAGTGGAATGATCTCCTGATATCCTCTGGTAATGCCAGTCGCAACGAACGCATGACCGGAACCGTTGCCTCCGAAGTCCACACCGATGATGATCTCCATGAGGTTCTTCGGTTTTTCCTTACGCTTGAACCGGTTCTCACCTGTTTCAGCTTCAGATAGTACGGCATCAGCGAATGCACGATAGATAAGTCCCTCCGCGATCATACGCTTTCCAAGGATATCACGTTGGTACCAGATGCTGTTCTTATCATACTGTGCCATGATCTCCTGAAAACGTTCTTTTGTTACAGTTACGTTGTCGAATATCGTGAAGTGCTGATAGTTGTAGCCACCGATCAGCGTCCCTTCTTCTTCCTGTTTCGCATATTTGTCGATGTAGTCTGTATAGATCTTAGCCTTTGGGTTGTCTGGATTGAGGTCCCAGAATATCTTACGCTTGTCAGCAGCCAGCTGCCGGTTGAATGCCTCACGGATCGTATTCTCGTGATGCAGGTTGATCTCAGTTGCGATCCACATGCCATATGAGTTTCCACGTATCTTCTTGAAGCTGTCTGCCTTGGCCGCACCTGCAAAGATGACGATACGTTGTCTATATCCTGTTGCGGGTCCTTTGATATACAGACAGTCATTGTCCTTGTATTTCCCCCAGTGCGATTGTCCGCGGTAGATGTATTCCAAGCCGAAGCCATTGGCGTCACCGATATTCAGTTTCGCGTTGGCTACTGTAGAACCAGTGGCCAGATGGATGCGGTCTTTCGTGAAGCGCAGTTCATGAGCGAACGCATATACGTTATCGACAGTCTTACCGGCACGTACAGCACCTTCAGCTACATTGATCGTACACTGAGCACACTTCCGGATGTAGTCGATATGCTTTTGGCCGAATCTATACCGTATCGTTTTTTTCTTTGTTATCTTCGCCATAGATCATATCGTCCGTTTCTTCCAGGTCTTCAATCTCAGCGTTATTACCCGTAAGCTTATCCGTCTGTGCCTGTATCTGTGCAAGCTGTGCTTTCTGAATCTCACTGGCAGTGTCCCAGTTCTTATGCAGCAGCTCGTCGTATTCCTTGATCATCGACATCAGTGTCTTCATAGACCTGCTTAAAGCACTCATGTTACCTGCTTGCTTGTCCCAAGCTTGCTGGATCTCATACCCTTCTCCCTTTTCGCCGGAGAACGTCGTTTCTTCAGTCTTATCGTCCTTGTCTTTCACATAAAGGATCTGCTGGGAGTGGATTATATTTGCGTACTGCAGCTGAATGTTATGCCACAGGATATCAAGTGTGTTCTCCGGTATCTCTCCAATGATCTCATTGATCTCCTCAGGCAGCCACTTTGAAAAAAGTCCGTGCTTACGGGCATGTTGATTTCTGGGTGGTCCTGTAGCATTCTTATTGCCTGGCTGGCCTCCTCGTTTTTTCCGAACGTTCGCATCCTTTTTATCCGAACGCTCGCTATCCCATTTGTGAGTGGACTTCCAACGCCGAACAGTCCCTTCTGGCAGATCCAACTGCTTCGCTATATCGATCAATTTCATACCATCAAGATACATCTGCTTGGCTGGTTCAATACGCTCATCCGGTTTCTTCGGCATCTTATCACGCCCCTTTCTAGGTAAAAGAAAAGCACCTCATTGGGTGCTCCCTAAATATAGCCAAGCTCAAATATTTAGTTTCTTCATTAACGCATTTTGCAGTACGTTTGAAAAGTTAACGTTTTTTTCCTCAGCCAATTCATTAAGCCAAGCTGGAATCGTAACATTTTTCCTTATCGCTTTTTTGTTATAACGCTTATTGAATTCAATGGAATCAAATTCAATCATCATAACAAACATTCCGTTTGCACAGTCGATCGTAGATGGATCACTCATCTCAGGAATTTCTTCTTTGTTTTCTTTTCTCACATCCAAACAAAGACCTAAACACTCCTTAGCCATCTCAATCGCCTGCTCTAATGTGTCTCCACACGTAATGGCTTCTGGCAAATCTGGAAACGTAACATTGTAGCGACTATCTTCTTTTTCAAACAAAGCTGGATAAATCACCTTCATAATCATTTCCTCCTTTAATTTTATTTCTTTCGGTATATTCTTATTTCAGGTCAGGGGCTATAACAGCCCCGCCTGTTTTAGAATATTCCTTTCAGTGCCTTTTGGTAAATCTTTTGCATGAAAAGGAACAACGACGCTTCTATTGGTCACAGGATTATTCAATATTTTATGAGAACCTGCCTGTCGTATCTCAATAAAACCGTTTTGTTTAAGCAATTTGACCATCTGCTTTGAAGTCATTGGCATCGTATGACCTCCCTTCATGTCTATATTATAATACGTACTAATGCGCATGTCAATATTTTCATACACATTTATACACATTGTATGCCATATCAAATTAAAAGCGCCCTTTTCAGACGCTTTACGTAAGTCCGCTTAGGAACCCTTACCGCTATTTCCTTTTGGTCAAAGCAGGAAGTTCTACCTCCCTGCTATATCCATGCTATCATGATAACACACTTGACATGGAAATGATTGGACATTTTAAGAAATTCTCCTTGCAAAGTTCTTAATCAGCCTTTTTGTCGCTTTATATACATTACTTGGAGAAGTGGAGCATAAGTCAGCGACCATCTCAACATTTTCACCTCTGTTGTTAATCAGATACTCCACAATGATATTCTTGTGATCTGGATTTTTAATTTTTGCAAGCCACTTATGTACGACCTCCATAGCCTCTTCATGCTTATCCTGCTCCTGGATCAGCTCGTGTTCCCTTGCCAGCAGTTCATTCTCCCAAGGTGTGCAGCTGCCCTTGTCCTTCGATACTCTGATGATGCTGGTTGAAGTAGATCCGGATGAAAGCTCAGCAGCTATGTTGACCAGTTCCTCCTGGATAAGATCTGAGGCATGCTTATGATACAGGTAATCCGTGAAACAGCTCAACACATGATTTTCTTTGATACTCAGTACGTCTTCTTCTTTTACTTCTTTTACTTCTTTGATTTCGATCATCCTGATCCACCTTTCTATTTTCAACCTCTGATCAATACGACATTCCAATTCAGCTGATAATACTGCTTCACCTTTTTAGGCAGTGACATGAACCAGGCACAATCCACAGTCACTGCTACAGGTCGTTCTTTGTTACGCAGCAGTATGTACCCCTGGTGATGCTCCGGCCTCATGAGGAAACCTCCTGAAGGAGCCATTTCTCCAGCTTATCTTGACTATTGCATATTCCTCGTAGCGGGCAATAGCTACATCTCAATAATTCCAAATCAGCAAAAACCTCACAGGCTCCAATATTCTGATTTGCTATTAGTGTTGCAATATCTCCCGCATACTTTTCAGCATTCTTCATTTTCTGTCTCCATCTGCGCATCAGGCCCTTCACCATAATCTGCGGCACATCTTTTACTGTCTGGCATTAAGTACATGCACTGATCGCCAGTCACGTCACAGTAATATCTCCCTTCATCATGATCATAATACTTAGCGCATTTGCATCCCATGTTATTTACCTCCTTTCAATGGACACCATCGAGGTGATGTCTTTGTCGGTATAACATCACCTTTCGCCTGTGCTATTCTTCTGTGTGGTTCACACACAGTTCTAGCAATAGCGCACCACCAGTTACTACGTGAATTGTTATGCTGGGATATGCCTGCAATCAGATGTTTACACTCACTGCACTTCATCTTCTTCCTCCTTGTTGCATGACAGATAATCAGCAACGACCTTTGCATATTCAAGATTACCGGTTTCCAAATATCGTTCAAATGCTTCTGCTGCCTGTTGCTTTGTTGTCATATTATTTTCCATCCTTTCGTCGTTTTGCTTTATGTATCGTCGTCAACAGCTCAGCAACTGCCACTCCTACTTCTGTTAGTTCTTTGTCTTTGCGGCGCAGGTGATTTTGATTTAATCGCGCATTCGTCGCTCTGCTAACCATCTTTAGGTTATCTAAATCAAAGTTTTCATGATCACCATCAAGAAATATGATTACATGATTTCCAGGAACAGGACCATGTGTCTGTTCCCATATCAACACATGTTTCTGTTTCCAGTTGACCGTCTTCTTAACTTTTGGCAAGTTGTTGATTTTAACCCATACATATCCATCGCCAAGCATCTTTTCTGTGCCGATCGGATCTGTATTTGGTGGCTTCTGTCCTTTTTTGAAACTGGTACAGTTACCACCTACGTTGTATTTCCCTTTGGTACCTTTGTTAACTGGTATATGTCCCTTTTTAAATCTGCCTGTCAGACCGCTGTCCAAGCCGTGATTATTTTTGTACGATTTAATTACTGATACATCGATTGCAGTTCCAAACACTTCATTCATCTTCGTGACAAGTTCTTTATTTCCGATGCCTTTGTAATTCTCATTCATCCATTTCTTCTGTTTATCTGTCAGTGCCATTCTTGCTCTCCAGCATTGCCGGCAAATGGATATTACGATTTCCATAGGTTGCTTTAATCTTTTCAGCATCTAGACCAAGAGCTGCATTCTCGATGATCTGTCCAGATATCTCAGTCATTGCCTTGGCCCTGCGTATTTCTTTTTCCAGTTCTTCATTACTCAATTCTTCATCGTTCAATCTTTCCATCTGCTCGAACAAGTGATTGTTCAAGTCTACCATCGTGTTTCTCATTCTTTCTCGTTCCTCCTGATTTTTTAGGTTTACATCCTGGATACAGAATGTCATAAATATCGATTTGACCCTCTATGGTTTCATTTTTTTTCATACAAGCTCCTTGATCCGTATGTAGATACCTGGTTGATCTGCCCAGAATTTCTCAATGATTTCCCGGCATACGAGTGCATCATCTTTCCAGTAACCGCATTCCGTCATGCAGTCCTTCAGCAGCTTCTGAAGATTGTCTGTATCCGGCCGTGTGTATTTGTACTCACCGTTTTTATGCTTTCCTGTTACTGGGAAGCACCAGGTGGTGACCAACTCTACAGGCTCTATGTAAGGCGATACTGGTATATGTTTAGCCAGATGGGCTTCCAGCTTCACTCTAGCAGCTTTTACTTCCGGCGGGTCATAGAAGTGTGAGCCCGTCACTTTGTGCTGCTGAGCGGTCGTTGTAGGTGGCTTCATGGGCATGAAGAACTCAGTCATCCCAACTACACCATCCATCGCTACACGTTTGATTATTGCACACATCACAATTACTGAACGAACCATCATGCCCCTGTTCTTGGCTTCTCCAGTCATCGATCGTTTGCATCAGAAATTCTGCACCTTCCTTGCTGTTAATCAATTCTTCTCTGTCTAATACAAAAATCACTTTGTATTTTAGTCCTCCATTTGAAGGATCGTAAAACTTTTTACCAAATTGCAACTTCCCTGCTTTGTCAAAGCATCTCATAAAATGCTTTCCAAACTCAATTGTTTCTCCTTCTTCGTTTTCCCAATACTTTTCGACTTCTTTTTTTCTCATTTTATTTTTCCTTTCTCGCGGTTTACGTCAGTAACGTTGGAAGGAAATGTCCGCAACCGCAAGCGGGACATTTTCTTTTAACTTACGTATTACTGTATACCTGACTTATCATATACAGTATGTGTATACTTTCGCCCGCGCTATATGCGTGCGTAATTATATACGTATACATATATGCAAATTTTCATATTTTCAACAGAGGGACAGACAGACAAAAACATGTTTTTGTCCCTCGAAGACAGAGTTTGGGACAGGGACATTTACTGTTTTTGTCCCTCTTCTTTACGTAGGACGATACCGTCTTTTATGTAAAATCCTCCATGCTCTTTTATGTGTCTTCTTACTGTTTTTTCCCCAACACCCATGTATTCCGACAAGGCAGAAACGGTTACTTTATCATCAATTCCACACGCCTCGTAAGCTGTTTCGATTGAAGTTTTACGCTCTTTTTTCTTCACCTCAGGATCCTTCCTTTTAGCTATCGCTTTCTGCCATGCAGGTTGCGCATCCTCTGGGACGACATCTTTTAATACACCTATGTGATCAACTCTATGCACCGGATAATCGAACCACAGATTGACTGGTTCAAACTTTGGAAATTCCCTCAGAGTGCCCTCTATCCGCCACGCTGTGCGCCATTGGACCTGTTTGCGTACTTCGGCTACCTCTTTGATAATTTCTTCATATACGGCCTTTAAATTCAATCTGCAGATAGCCAGCATCTGCTTCTCACTGCACTGGTCATCTTCATTAGCTATGTCCTCTTTTCCATATTTCTGCAGCCATTTCATACATACATCACAGACAGCTCGATTCGACTGCTGCTCAACAAGATTTTCATTCACATCCAGTTCGATCAGATCCAGCAACGCATCCGGATCACGCGCGAATACTCCGGAACCGGAAGCACGGTCCATTGAACGCTTACCTCCCTGTGAGCCTTTGCTGTGATGATGACAATAAACCACAGCACAACCAAGCTCTGTACATACTTTATCGAACTGATTGCAAAAATTGGCCATCTGATCTGCACTGTTCTCATCACCGGTAATGACCTTATATATAGGGTCGATGATGATAGCGATATAGTTTTTCTTTGCAGCTCGTCTTATCAGCTTCGGTGCCAGCTTATCCATAGGTATGGACTTTCCTCTCAAGTTCCATATATCAATGTTTTTAAGCCCTCTGGGAGCGATATGCAGCTCCTGGTATACATCTTTGAATCGGTGCAGACAACTCGCTCTATCAAGTTCCAGGTTGACATACATGACCTTTCCCTGTGTACACGGCCAGCTGAACCATTTCATCCCCTCTGCGATAGCAATACACATTTCAATGAGGGCAAATGATTTTCCTGCTTTGGAAGGACCAGCAATAAGCATTTTGTGTCCCTGCCTAAGAACACCATCTATCAACGGTGGTGCCAGATCCGGAAGGTTGTCCCAATAATCTTCCAAGCTTTCTGGTTCTGGCAGCTCATCATTCACGGATTCTATCCATTCCTGCCATTCATTCCATGAAGTCTTTCCGATATTCGTATCGATAAGGAACTGCTTTTTACCGTTTCTAGTTACTCCCGGCATTCTCGATAACCTGGAAGGATTTTTGTTCTGCTGGTCCACTTCCAGACCATTCTTCTTACAGATCGTATATAGGTAATCGACACGCTTTCTATACTCATGATAATCTGCAGCATCGATATGCACGATGGCATGTATACTCTTTTCACCACTATAGACCAGGCACGCTACTGGAAGCTCTAATTCTCTTATGATTGCATTCTGTTGCGCTAAATCCATTGAATCAGATTCTACAAGAGCATATCTCCAGTCAACTACATTTTCGTTTTTTCCGCCTTTTCCATCTAAAGGATTGAAACGTATCCACGCCCCCGCTTCCGGATTATAATCGCCTAAAACTCTGCCTATATCTCCATTGCATTTCTGGAGTTCCTGTATAAGCTGTCCTGCGGTACGATCACAGCACCCTTTTGTCGGTAAATGTTTGCCTTCTTTTACCCAGCTTCTTGTGACATATCCGACATTCTCATCAGAATCGAATAATATTTCAAGATATGTAGAAAGTTCTTTCACAGGATTCCAGATTTTTGGCTCCTGTATCTCCTTCCCTTCAATCCATCCTTTATCAACAATCACAAGATCATCGTCGCCACTAATGACATCGTTCCAGTCCAATTCCCGCCCGCCGCTTCGCATCGGCTGCCAGCCCCTGTCCTTTGCCATCTGTGTGATCGTAGCACCTGTGACCGGTATTCCTGTTCCTTTGAAGGTGTCCCATTTCTTGAAGCATTCATTCTTATGGTAACGAGCTGAATCCTGCATACTCCACGCATCCCAGTCCGCTGCAGTGTATCCTTCGTATTTCAAAGCCATACCGACATTCACCCACTCCTGATAATTAAGAGAGGCAGGATCTATATAATCCAGTAATTCTTTCAAGTCGGTATTTTGCATAGCTTATTCTTCTCCTTTGTATGTTTGCGGATCCACACCATTAGGTATGTGCCAGCCACAAGCCTGGATCCTGCTTATCATATTCTTCGCAGTTTCCATCTGCCATGTACCGACATGCTGGAAACCTTTGTTCTCCAAAAATCTAATCTGCTTTGGTGTTGCCAGCCCCTCAGCCTTGCGCTTATTCAGTCTATCAAGTAATAATGAAGCCTTACCGGCATTGTCTATTTCGTCCGGATAAATACCGAATTTCTCTAATGCCTGCAGCTGCTTCTCACTGGCAGGTGAGCATTCCCAACCGAAAGCAGGAACATAACTGGATAGATCCTCAGCCTGTATACTCAATTCAAACTGAAGAGGATCCACAAGTTTTTTCTTCTTTTTCTGTTGCTCCATGAGCTTCTTGGCCAATGCTTCTTCTCGCTGCTGGATGACATCCTCAGCTGCAGACTGTTCGGCTTCTTCGATATCCACAGCCATCCCCGGAGCCTTTTCCATATCATCTGTCATTTTCTTTGCCACTTCTTCATTCTCACAGATCAGTGATGCAGGATGGCAAAGCTCATGCCGGTCCGTATGCCACAGGAAATCCAATAATAGAAGATGGTCCTTTCCTTCGCACAGACGAGTACCCCGACCAACCATCTGACTATACAGACTGCGTACCTTTGTCGGCCGCAGCACGATGATGCAATCTACTGATGGACAGTCCCATCCTTCCGTGAGTAACATGCTGTTACACAGAACGTTATACTTGCCTTCATCAAAATCCTTCAGTACCTCTGCTCGGTCATGACTGTTACCATTCACCTCCGCTGCATGGAAACCCTTCTCGTTCAGGATGTCCCTAAACTTCTGCGAAGTCTTCACCAGGGGAAGGAAAACTACTGTCTTTCGTTCCTTGCAATATTCCAGCATTTCATCAGCGATCTGATACAGATACGGATCCAAGGCTGTTCCTATATTGCTTACCTTAAAGTCCCCGGCCTGGACTCCGACACCGGACAGATCCATCCTTAACGGGACCGTAAGCGCCTTGATAGGCACCAGAAATCCTTCTTTGATTGCTTTTGGCAATGTGTACTCGTATGCTAGGCTTTGAAAGTAACTACCCAGATTCCGCATATCTCCTCTATCTGGAGTAGCCGTTACACCAAGGACCTTTGCTTGATCAAAATAAGCAAGGACCCTTTGGTAACTGTCTGAAAGGCAATGATGTGCCTCATCAATGATGATGACATCAAAATAATCTTTCTTGAATCTTTCTAATCGTTGTTGCCGCATGAGCGTCTGGACAGAACCGACAACGATCCGGAACCATTTACCCAAGCAGGTTTCCTCTGCTTTTTCCGTTGCACATTTAAGACCGGTAGCTTTATCTATCTTGTCAGCAGCCTGTTCCAGCAACTCTCCACGGTGTGCCATGATCAATACACGGTACCCTCTGCATACACACTCTTCAGCTACTTTGGCAAAGACGATCGTTTTTCCACAACCTGTAGGAAGGACAAGGAGAGTACGCTGCATCCCCTTGTCCCATTCTGTGAAAATAGATTCTTTCGCTTCTGCTTGATATGGTCTTAATTCCATGACCATTTACCATCTTTTAGACGGATTGTACTGAGGGGCTGTCTGCTGAGCATATCCCTGAGGCTGCTGCATTCCAGGTGTAACTTCATCAGCTGGATAGAATTTTTTGATTTCGTTATATTCATTATCGTTGTAATTTTTATGACCAATCTTGCATCTTCCTTTTGAACCAGGGACCGTATTCCAATTCATTCGTAATGGCTCATCTTTCTTCTTTTGACCAATGCATCGAAAGAATGCACTCAGTGCCCACTCTGTTTTCTGATGTAAAAACAATTTATGTTTGATAGTGACCGGTCCGTTCGCTGTATCTATGCGCAGGGATAGGTCAGCACAGTTACATGCAGGCATCTTCGTACTCCCTTCATAACGCGATCTTTCAAATGACTCTACGATAAAATCGTAATCACCTGGTTCTAATAAGATGATTTCACTTTCTTTTCTGATTTCTGCATCCCATCCTAATTCCTGGTTCTGCTGATAATTATTATACTGTTCCATTCATTTTCCTCCTTCATTTAAAACGGTAATTGTATCTCATTCATAAGTCCTCCCCAGCCATCACTGGTGGTCAAGTATTCCAGGAAATCCGCATCATACTCACGAACCTCCATACTAGCTGGAAAGAATCCTTTTGCCAACACTGCCTGCTTGATCATCTCGACCGTGATTTCATTTGACTTCATTAGATCAATTAGAGCCTGTGGTAACCCTGCATATTCATCTTCTGTCTCTTTAGGTGGTATCTGTGGGACTGGATCTGGTGTATATATCATCGGACCTGAACCAACATTATCAGCTATATCCAATCTTGGTGAAACAACAGGACTACTCTGTGGCTGTGGTTGCTGCACTGGCATAGATTCAATGACATGACGGATATGTTCATAATCAAAAGGCAGCTCATCAGATAAGCCATCTCGATTCTTTGCGTCCCAGCAAGGATGATGTGTTGTGTACATTACACGCTGACCACCCTGTGCTTTGTGTTTCTTTCCCTTATCATCGACAGCGACTGAGAATGTTCTATAGTTCGCAAACAAGACCATATCAGCCCATTCCTTCGTAAGAGGAGCTGTCTGCGCTGTAGTTTTCTTTCCAAGCTTCAGCTCATACCGATCATAAGACCCCATTTCATTCGGCTGCTCAAATTTACGGATGATAGCATGCGCAGTCAGCACGACATTGATATTCGCTACATCGATAACATCCTGCAGCAGGTTGAGGAATCGTCCCCATTCTTCTGCAACATATGTATAACCGTTTCCATAACCAAAGTCTTCGATACCTTTCTTTCCATGTACTTGCAAAACAGATTCGATGCAAAGCCGTTCTGCCCAATCAGCCGTATCGATAACCAAGGTCCTACATGGTCTTTCGTTGATCACATCCGTAACCTCATCCTTCAGCATCTGCCAGCTTGACGGTTTTGGAAAACGTCTTACATCAAGCTTGTTAGTAGATCCCTCTGTATCTATGAACAGAGGTTGCGGAAAGTGACTTACAAATGTACTCTTGCCTATTCCCTCGGGACCATAAACCACCACCTTATTTGCTCGATACAATGTTCCCTGTATTACTTCAAATCTCATTTCCATCCCTCTTTCCACGATTTCGTCTGTCCAGGAGTAACGGGCTGAGGAAGTGGTTCTGTAGGGATATCAGTTGTCTTCTGCAAAGTAGTTTTCAGATTATCCTCTACATAGCCATCTTCGATAATGATGCTGCATTCATCCCCCGTTGACACTCGTGTAGCGATTGCTTGCAGGCCTTGTTCTTCCAGCCAATGTCCAAATTCATTCATCGTATCGATATCCATCTGTTCCAGCTTATCCAGTAACACGAACCCGCATTTTGGATTCAACTTACGAACAATAGCAGTAGCGACTTTCAACTGATCGGAACCAGACATGTTGTCCCATTTCTGCCCTTCATAGATGATCTCACCATCCTCCACAGATAATTCCGGAAGTGGGAGATTCGCATTGTGTAAGAGATCCGTTTTCTGTTTTCTCACATCATTCAACTTTGCTGTGAGCTGATCATAATTATCGCGCAGAATTTTAGCATCTTCTTCTGCTATATCTTTATCCAGATTTGCGCGAACCTTGATATTGATAGCCTCAACGTTTGCGATATTCTGTTCCAGTTCCTCTGTAGATTCATCATGGAGATCCATAGAATCTTTATTGGCGATCATCAGGTCATTCATAACGACTGCATACTGTGTGCGTTTAGCTTCCAATTCTTTTTCCATTCGTTTTATTTCAGAATCGAGCCAGTTAGACTGCCTTTGTATTTCATCAGCCTTTTGACGCTTGCGAGCGTTCTCCCCGTTCTTCGCAAGGATCTCCTGCTGTTGTTGTATCAGTTCAGAAACAGAGATAACATCCTTTGGTGCATCCGGATAGTATGGTTGTTCCTCAGCAAACTTCTTTTTGCGATCGGCTTCTCGTCCAACAGCATGACGCTCATTATAGATTTCTGTTTCTTTCAATTCCAATGCATGCAGCTGATCTCCAACACCAATGATCTGGAGTAGTGTATTTGCTTTTTCCTTGCCGCTTTGCTGCATGAATTTTGGGATATTGAGGGCAAGCTCCTCTACGAACTCTTTCAGCAGCTGCTGCCCGCCTTTGTTTCCTACCGGATCCAGCACTTTAAGACTACTGTTCTTCCCTGTTCTCTCCACAACAAGGCCGTTTGAAAGAACTACTTTCAAGTGTGGCGGTACCATAGAACCATCGCGCTGAGCTTTAGATGGCTTATAACGATCTCCACCTAGTGTCCATGCAATTGCATCCAGAACAGAGGTCTTCCCCTGCTTGTTACGTCCTCCAATGACAGTAAGACCATTCTGAGATGGTTCTACTTTGACTGCCTTTACACGCTTGACATTTTCAATCTCAAGCTTATTGATTTTTATAGCTTCACTCATTATTGTTCTCCTTCCAATTCTTTTGCAAGAATATCATCGATGGCATACGCGTTTTCAAACATATCTCTATGCTGCAGGACAAAATCCCTTTCAATCGGATACAGATCCTCGATTTGTGTGCATGCTGCAGTATCGCCACTGTGATACCAGACAAAGGCCTTTGTACCATCTTTGCTGAGGCGTTTGACCTTGCCAAGCTCTACTTTATATCCAGGGTCATATGCGACCAGCATTCCAGGCTTAATCACCGGCAGATAGATGGCCTGCAGAAGCTGCTTATACCATTCTTCTCCATCAAGTTCTGCATCCTCATGCGTTGCGGTACCTTCCGGTCCATAATAGCGGAACTGCTCACAGTCCTGACTGATTAGTATCGTTGAACTGCCGTCATACTTTACCAACTGGAAGAATCCATCTGTATAAGCCATCGTTCCACGGAAGCCAAGTTTCTGAAGTCTGTGGATAATATTACTTTCAGAACGTGGATTCTTGTACATTTCCATTACTTTTATCCTCCATTTTCATTTACAACATATGCCAACGAAAATATAAACTCTGAATTAGTCATTTTATTTTTGTATGGCGATACGCCGATTAAATTTTTAATTTCTCCATGATCCAAATAGATTGCTTTACTTATTGCATGCCGGATATCCCTCTCTACTCTTACAGGAGTAGAGCAAAATGCTTTGGCTATATCCGGATAAAGTGTCTTTGTTACATTTCTGTACTTTGCCTTATCCGTTATAACGAATGCTACCGCCAATCTAATATAATCGAATCCTTTCAAATCAGGAGTGATACCCATATCCATCAATAGGGTTGCTGTTGTGCTCATTTATTCCTCCTTTACATAAACTATAGTTTCATATGATTCATAGTGAGGTACACTGCTATAAATATCAATAACATTGCCTTTTACAGCTCCGCCCATATCTTCTGCTATGTATTCATGGCCGTTTATCAGCACTGCACTTCCAGGTGATATGACACTTGGATCCACTGCGATCGTATGCCCTTCTATGGCCTTGTGCTCGCCATCACATGGATACTTGATGATATCACCCCACTCGTCTTCACCTGGCCAGTAATACGTTATCCTCACTTCGAGAGCTGTTCATTTCGGTTGTGATTCCAGCTCGACGATCTTTTTTTCTTTGATTCTTAATTCTGCATTCAGTTCCTTGACCTTAGACTGCAGCATATCGATTTCTTCATGATTGACCTGATTCAACACCTGCAGCTCTTCGATTTTCTGTTCCCAATCAGCTTTGGCCAATAAAGCACAGACTGATATGGTCAGGACTGCCACACCGGCTGCGGGCACTCTCCATATCTTCACTGCCGGTATTCCTTCGCCTTCTGGATGATACTGCAGAATTTACATACAGTATCCAAGTCTTCCATGTCGATAAGAAATGCAAGAAACTTTCTTTCTGCATCATTGAGCGTCAAACCGGATACGGCCTTATTGATCTCATCATTTTTGGCTTTGCGACTTTCTGCATTTATTGATTCATTTGCTGTCATGTCTTATTCCTCCTTGCTTTTGGTTAAAAATTTGACCTTTCCTTTATGTGTGATAAACTCTAAATATAATGAAAGGAAGTGGAATTATGGATAAAGAAGATACTATTGATAACCTGGCTATAGGTATGGCGCAAGCCTATCTTCTGGAATATCGCAAAGAGCACCCAGAAAATATCGGCTATCGTGAAGAAACCAGATTTTACATCAAATCATATTTACAGGCGTTTAGAAAAATCAGTAAAGAATATGACGATGTAGAAATTGATTAAAGTTTCTTTTTATCTAAGATGCCTTGAACAGTAATCAGGGCATCTTTTAATATTGCTTTCGCCATACCAGCACTTAATTCTCTATCGATTAATAAATCTACTATTTCCTTTGTTATTTCTTGTAAACAATCTCCATTATCGAACATCATGGTATTGACTTTTGCAATTTTGAATTCTGATTTCATCAAATCACTCCCTTGCTTTTCGCATATGTATCCCTTATAATAAAGGCGTATCCTTTTTATAAGGGTTTGAGTTTGGATGCTGCACTTTCGACGGGGTGAGCATCCTTTTCTTTTTGTCTACGCAGACGCGATCTTGTGATGATACCTCTGACACGTTCATAGATGAGCTCCTGCTCCTCTTCTGGTTCTATCGCATCATCCAATATAACTATACGGGTATTCCCACTCATATAATCTGCAATTACATTTCCTGTCACATCCATTACATCCCTCCTTTATAAGGTATGCATATTCTTTAGACTTGACCTTGTTTCAAATTGCGGCTTCATTTGCGTGAAGCTACTTTTTTGCATATTGGGCAAATCATCTGACCTTCTTTAAACATCGCTACCCCTAATAAAAATCCACATTCAGGACAATATACTGCATTTTTTTCATTGCATAGAACGCCCTTATAATGAATTTTTTCTTTCCACTTACACCAATATCAGCTTTAATGTCAACAACTGGTAGTTCTCCAGCTTTGTGATTTAGAGTATATTCACATACCCCTGTTCCAATAGGCTCTCCGTCAATCTTGATGATCGCATTTGCCGTATCATCTTCTAATTCAAATAAACCATACATTTTCTTCTTCATCTTCTTCACCTCCTAATCTGAATCACTGGTTTCAAAAAGCTCGCTTACATTAACACCAAGAGCTTACAAACCATATTCTTCTTCCTATACCTAATTCTTCTACTCTTTCCCAAATTACTGGGAAAATCTGCTCTAAAACAAACTTTCTTGCTCAAACGCCAACTGATCGAAGTTATCTGAAAAATTTATGCCAAACTGCAAGGACACCTTCTTAAACTCTGTAGCGATTTCTTTTGGTGACTTGCCTAAGTCTTTCATCACTGTTCTTTGAATACGCAGATAACTTGCCAGATCACCTATTGGTATCTCTCTAAAATCTGGTACTTGTACTCCTGGCATTGCATAATAGCCGTTTGCTCTTACACTTGGAACTATTTCATCAAATATCCAACTTGCATACTTTTTAGCCTTATTTTGAATATCTTTGTTTCTACTCTGCTTGGAAGCTGATACAATCAAGCGATGTACATTTCCCTCTGTAATAAATTTTGCTTCCTGTTTTCTTCCCAGTGAATCGTTGACTAGGCATGTTGCCCACCCATCTTTATCACAATTCTGTTTTAAAGCTTTATGCACATCTGAATACCCTAACGCCTTTGCGACATCACTCCCGCAAAAATAAGGCTTACCTTTAATAGTTGTTGTTCGTACTTCTCCGAACTCGTCGTTTTTGAAAATCTGTAATTCTGTCATCATGTAACACCTCTCTTCTAACTTACGTAAATGCAAGTCATTCATCAAAAAAAATTAGATCTACTTCTTGTGATGATAGAGATAAAAACTTTCTTATTTTCTGTATTTCATCTCTAAAAAAATCACTTTCACCCTTTTTCTTACGATAAAAAGTTGATGGAGATATACTTAAATACGATGCCAATGCTTCTTGAGTTTGTCCACGCTCAATAATTTTTGCATCTAAAAGTGAACTGTTCATTTCACACCTCCTTACGTTTACGCAAGTACATAATACGCCCTTATTCTCTGCTTGTCAATACGAAATCGCTCGCTATCTTGCCTTTATGCAAAACACCTTGCATTTTCGCAATACTCGTGATAATATATATTTGTTAAATAGAGGTGAAAGTAATGGAAATTAAAGATATAATAAAAAACAGGCGACTAGAAAAAAATTTAACTTTGTTAGATGTTGCAAAAGCTTGTGATGTTAGTGAAGCTACTGTATCAAGATGGGAAAGTGGAAGTATTGAAAATATGAAACGTAGTAGAATAGCTGCATTGGCTAAGGTGCTTGGTGTCTCTCCTAGTATTATTGTTGGAGAAGATGTTGATGAATGGAAATTAGAAAACGAAAATCTCAATAAGCATCTTGATCATTCATATAACTTTAGAAAGCTTATTTCTTCGATAGGTTGGTCGATTCAAGGATACTCTAACGAGGAGTGCATTGACGAATATAAAATAAAAAAAGAAGGATTGGAAATAACTATATCAGCTGATGAGTACTTAGAACTTATGAATTCCAGCAAAAACTTTCTTGAGAAAATTCTCCAAGATCTCGTGAAAAAGAAACTTGATTCCACTTATAAGCCAGAGCCATATAAAGAGTTCATAATGATACAACCACCGATTCTAGTACCCTATTATGGCCATATAGCATCTGCTGGGACCGGGCAATATGTATTCGATGATATCCCACCAGAAATGATAGAAATAGAAAATGAGATGGATAACATGCATGTAGATTTCGCTATCGGAGTAAATGGAGATAGTATGGAACCTACGTACAATGATGGTGATACGCTGCTGATAAAGAAGCAGTCAGAGATATGTACTGGTGAAACTGGTATCTTCATGATCAATGGAGAAGCATTTGTAAAAGAACTTGGTGATGGTGTTTTGATTAGTCACAATAAAAAGTATAAGGATATTCATATAAACGATTCAGTAATATGCTTGGGGAAAGTTATATCAGTGAAATAAAAATGTTTAATACATAAGGATTTCTTAATAGAAGGTTTAAGGCTTAATATATAAGCAGGAGGAAGATAATATGCGATTATTTAATAAGAAGGAACGCACTGTAGCAACAATTCAACCTAAAATCTCTGATGATATTAAAATATGTGAGTTATATAAAGGCCAACAAAACAAATTTGGAACTTATGTATTGAGTACATATTGGCTTTGTTCTAGAGGAGATTTATTTACAATAGATAATAAAGAACCGGCATTCACTATTTTAAATATAAAATGGAATGGCAAAAACATTGTAAGCAATGTTTTATCAGTAACCGACACAGCTAATAATGGAAAAAGCAAAAAGACAGGCCGTGTCATTGGAGCTGCTGTTGGTACATTGATTGCACCTGGAATAGGAACAGTAATCGGTGCTGCACACGGTACAGGAAATACTAAAATGAATGAAAATTCTACAAGTATAACTCGTACTCATAATATTGTAAAAGAAGAAGTTTCAGATATTGAATTAGATATACAGTATGAAAATGAATATACTGAAACTTTGAAATATCAATGTTATGAAAAACAAGCTAATATATTATTGACTCTATTTAACGAAAGAAATACTTTAAATCACTTCGATCTTTACGAAGAAATAAAAAAACTTAAAGAGTTATTTGATATCGGGGCAATCACGCAGGAAGAATTCGAAGCAAAAAAGAAACAGCTTTTAAACTTATAAAATTAAAAAACACCCCGTGCTACCAACACGGAGTGTATAGGCGGTACTACCAATACCACCCAGCATAGAAAAATGACCTCGCCAGTCATATCTTTTTCTATGCCTCTATTTTACCACATCGCAACATAAAATGTAAATGGAGGTATCAACATGCAATATTTAATTTATCTGAGAAAGTCCCGCGCTGACCAAGAAGCTGAGATGCGTGGTGAAGGAGAAACACTTGCCCGTCATGAGAAAGCGCTCCTGGAGCTTGCCAGACGTCAGCATCTGCCGATTGCCGACATTTATCGTGAAGTCGTATCCGGAGAAACCATTGCCTCCAGACCGATGATGCAGCAGCTTCTGTCTGAAGTGGAACAGGGCGTATGGGACGGCGTACTGGTCATGGAAGTAGAACGTCTTGCAAGAGGTGATACGATCGACCAGGGCATTGTAGCCCAGGCCTTCAAGCTGTCCGATACGAAGATCATCACACCGATTAAAACATACGATCCAAACAACGAGTTCGATGAAGAGTATTTTGAGTTTGGACTTTTCATGTCCCGCCGTGAATATAAGACGATCAAACGCAGACTGAACAACGGCAGACAGGCATCCGTTAAGGAAGGCAAATATGTGGGCAACCGGCCTCCATACGGCTATGAACGCATCAAGATAGAGAACGACAAGGGCTTCACATTAAAGCCGCTGGAGAAGGAAGCGCAGGTCGTAAGGATGATGTTTCGCTGGTATGCATATGGAGCACATGGCATCTCCACCATTGCTGATCAGCTGAATGAAATGGCCATTCCATCCAAAACCGGTAAACAATGGGTATACCCCACTGTCAGAGATATCCTGCAGAACCCGGTCTATGTTGGCAAGATCCGCTGGGGGTGGAGAGGACAGCGTAAAAAAGTAAAGAACGGCTCCGTATCTGTAAGCCGTCCCCGCAGTGATGACTACCTGCTGGCTGACGGTATTCATCCGCCTATCATTGATCAGCAGCTCTTCGACCAGGTCCAGAAGAAATTCTCCATGCATAAACCACTGCCGACCTCCGCTAGAGAAATGAAAAATCCACTGGCAGGGCTTGTGATCTGTGCAAAGTGCGGTGCCAAGATGCAACGACGTCCGTATCAAAGAGAAAACATTCGAACCGGTCTGATATGCCCCAACAATAAATGCAGGAATGTCAGTGCACCTTTTGATGACGTTGAACAGATGCTTATCGAAGTCCTGGCAGAATATATCAAGGAAGAAAAACTAAGAATCAGCAATGGCCACACACAGATCGACGACAGTGTTCTTCAGATATTGCAGAACCAGCTGGCGGATCTGCGGGAAGAGACAGTGGATTTGAACAAGCAGAATGATAACATTCACGATTTTCTGGAAAAAGGCATCTATGATGTGGACACCTTCCTGCAGCGTTCTCAAAAGATATCATCCAGAATAACAGAAATCGAAGAGAAGCAGAAGACACTGCAGCAGGAGATCATAGAAGAGAACAAACGCATTGAAAGTGCCACCAGCATCATCCCGATGACAGAGCAGCTTCTCTTGCAGTACGAGAATATGAGTGCCCTTGAAAAGAACTCCATGCTGAAGGAAGTCCTGCGCTGTGTCAAGTATGAAAGAGAGTGTTCCATACGCGATGGCGGCACCGCAGATAATTTCACGCTCTACCTATACCCGAAAATCTCCCATAAATAAAGGCTTTTTTGACGGATAACTTTTATGTACGCATTCTTCCGTTCCGATATCCGTTAACATCGCACGTACACTGTCATACGGCATGGCATAGCGCTGGTTCAGATAACGCATTGAGGCAGCCAGTTCTCCATCCGGACCGCCAATCTGCGAAATTACGATTTTTGCGAAAGCAGGATCCGGTTTTCTGATATTCACCGGAAACTGCAGCTTCTTTTCATATGTCCACATACATCAATCCTCCCTTTCCCATGGCCAGGGCCCTTTACTATACTCCCAGCTATCCGAATGATTCTGCCGATTTGTCAATGGTCCGCAAAGATGTTCATACTCCTTTGCAACCTTCTCGCGTTCCTTCACGGCAGACTGATAATACTGCATTGCCTGTCTGTCATCAGGGTGTGAGTTTAAAAACAGTGCTGTTTCCTGAATCGCAAAATCCAGCATTTGAAGCTTTCTCAGCAGTTGCTTTCTATTCATCATCAGCACGCCCCCTCATCACCGAGAAAGGGTTTATCAAGAGCATGAAAAATTGTTCCTCTTTGAAACCCAATCTCTCTTTCATACGGTTTTTTCCATACCTGCATCGGTACATAGGCCATACCAGGCATCTGTGCCTGCTGCCGTTGATGTTTGGGCTGCTGCTCCATAAAGTCCACATCATCATAGCAGTATTCATCATTAGTTTCCCGCTCCCTGGGAATCCATGGACAGCACGCACCATTCGCATACTTCATATAAGTTCCTCCTAACCTGAGGCTTTCACCTCACTGCATAATATGAAAATACTGATAACAGGCATAGGACAAGCATATAGAAGATGAAAAATTCATTTCTATATGCATGGAAGCAGATGAAAAAAGACCTATCGGCCGCAAAGTAATCAGAACGTTTGCATCGCTTCGATAAGTCCTTTTCAGATTGCTTATAATATGTTCAAAGTATGCTGGTTTACATAAGCACTAATGAAACTGCGCCAGCAATGTCTTTTCAAAATGCTCTTCACTGACACTTGTTTTCCAGCGATAAAACAGAATGGAAAGAACAGAGAAGACTACAAGCATACCTGCAAAGACAAGAATATCCGGTGTAATGGATCCGCCGATTGCCAACGTATTGCGGAATGCATGCACACTGTAGCTGAATGGCATAAACGGATGAATCGCATTATAAAATCCGGAGGATGTTTCAATCGGATAGGTACCTGCCGCTCCCCCCAGCTGCAATACCATGAATATCAGAACAATAAAGCTTCCGATTTTTCCACAGGTGATGTTAAAGAAAACGATCATGGACATGAAGCCCGCGGAAACCAGTGCCGCCATGGCAAAGGTAAGCAGCGTCTGATAGGGAGACAGGCCGTTAACCAGCATCAGCACACCGATCATAATGACTGCCATCAATGTGGAGACCGTATACATAACAGAAGCCTTGCAAGCCCACATACGCAAACCGGACGTCGTTTTACCTGTGTTTTTCAACAGCGGATACATAAGAGTAAAGGCCATGCAGGCAACATACAGCGCGACAGACATCATATAGGGCGCCATCGCTGTACCATTGTTTTCCACATTGCTCAATTCCTGATGAGTTGTGACCACCGGCTGTGCCAGCATTTCCTTTGTATTCTGTGTTGCTGATACCGAGCTTTCTTCAGCTCCCTTATGCAGCGAGCTTGTCAGCGTATGGGAACCGTCCTTCAGCTGTAACAGTCCGCCTCCCAGTGTATTGGAGCCCTGCGCAAGCTGCTGAGCACCACTGCTGATTTGAGAAGCGCCGCCCTGCAGCTGAGCAGAGCCGTTTAATAATGTCGGACTGCTGCTGTTTAATGCTGAGGCTCCCTGATATAGAGAATCACTACCCGTTAGCAGCTGTGTGATTCCGCCCTGTAAAGCAGGAATCGCAGAGTTCAGTTGTGTCGTACCTGTTTGTAATTGAGCTGCACCGGCTGTTAAAGCCGTAGATTTCTGTGATAAGGTGGAAAGACCGTTTCCAATCGTATCTACGCCCTTTGTATAAGCATGAATCCCCGAAGCCAGTCCCTGTTCACCAGATAAGGCTTTATCAGCATCTGCAAGGCCGCTTTGAAGCTGCTGCATACCCTGTATCAGACCCATGGCTTCCGCGGTGGAGCCCTGTGCATCCAGTGAACGCTGTACAGTGGAAAGACCCTGCTGCAGCTGCGCCAATGCCTGATCGTTTCCGCTGAGAAGTCCTGTCATCTCCTCACTTCCTTTGGAAAGCTTAGAGAGCCCTGTCTTGAGCACAGCATATTGCTGATTTAAATCATTCATATCCGCTGCCGCTTCTGTTAGCTGATTCACAGTATCCTCATAAGCATGCAAATCCTTCAATTTCTGTTCGGCTGCATTCAATCTCTGACTCGCATCTGTATTCTTGTTTATGATTGTCTGCAGCTGAGCCTCCAATGCCGCAGCCCCTTGTGTAACCTGCTTCAGACTATCTGCACTGCCGGTATTTTTTTCGTGCAAATAAGCAAGTAGATCAGCATGACTGTCGGTACTTGATTTTATTGCAGTGGATAGCTCCTGCATACCAGACAGAACACGAGAGCTGCCCTTATGCAAATCGGAGGTTCCCTGCGCAAGAGCATTCACCCCCTGATCTAATACAGCAGAGCTTTGCATTAACTGCTCACTTCCCTGTTGCAGGGCAGCTACACCGGTTGTATACGCCTCTACCCCCTGCTGCAGCTCACCACTTCCTGTGTGCAGCGAGGATGCGCCGTTAACTAGCTGTACGCTTTTTCCATTCATCGTGCGGATACCGCTTCGCAGCTGCCTGCTTCCCTGTTGCAGCTGTGCCACTCCATCGGTATAAGCCTGCAGTCTCTGCTTCAGTGTTTCACTTCCGTCTTGAAAGGTCAGTGTACTGGAGGCAAGAGTGTTCAGATTATCCGTGATGGTCTGATTCCCCGCAATACTGTCGGATAATCCGTTCTGAATTTTCTGACCGCCCTTACCCGCTGTTTTCAAGCCGCTGCTCAACACCTGAACGTTGGAGAATAATGTATCGGCATAGGTTTTTGTCACAGTAGCGGAAATCTGTTCCCGTATCTTTGCAATCGCTGTCTCGTCCATTTTCGAGGCGATATAATTGGTACCGGGATTCGTTGTATACCTGAGCTCCATTTTTTTCGGATGTTTATCCATGAGCGTTGTTGCATTTGATGAAAAATTTTCAGGTATCGTTATAATCATATAATAAGAGCCATCCTTTAAGCCCTGGCTGGCTTTTGCGGCATCGACAAAGCAGAAATCCATTTCCTTTGCCTTTTTCAGATTCGCAACCAGATCCTCCCCGATATGAAGGCTGGAACCGTTATAGGTAACCTTATTGTCTTCATTTACTACTGCAACCGGTATTTTATCCGCATTTCCGTAAGGATCCCACATAGAACCCAGAAAAATACCTGAATACAGCATGGGAATCACAATAATCGCTGCCAGCACAACCTTGATCCATGTACTGCCTGCTATATTTTTCCATTCTTCCTTCATAATATCCTCTTCTTTCTTTTCTATCCATAGATATACCATATCCACGGAATACTGGAATTATAGTACATTATATGCTTGTGTCAACGCTCTTTACAGAAAGTTTAGAATTGTTATGAAAAATTCACACGAAAAAGACGGCTTGATTCAAGGAAAAGGCTTGCAAAGACAAAGAAAAAACAGCTATACTATACATGATAGAAGGTGAGAGTATGAGAATACGCGGCAGTCTGGAGCAGGCAATCTGTATCGTGCTGCTGATAAGTACAAGCAGCCGGCCGGTAAAAAGCAGCGAGCTCAGTAAAAAGCTGAACGTATCAGATTCCTATTTAAAAAAAATCATGCGGCAGCTGGTCAAAGCGAAGATCGTTTCTTCAATCGCCAGTAAAAACGGCGGCTTTGTATTATTGAAAACCCCCTCCCGCATCACCTTTCTGGACCTGTTTAATGCCATCGAGGGGCAGGAGCAATTTGCTGTGAGTACAAGCCTTGTCGATCGGGTGTTTGATTCCAGAAAGCAGGTAAAGGAAAAGGAAGAAAAAATCATGCATTATCTGCATGGTGCGGAATTGGAATATCGAAAGAAATTAAAAGAAATCACCATCCAGCAGATTTTATCCGATGTCTGATAATAACAGCCGCAAGACATGTTCATGCTGCTGTATATCATATCAGAAATGATAATATTTCTTACATAAGCTATTTTATAAGCTTGCTTTAAAAAGAAAATAAAAAAAAGCTACAGCCGGGGGCTTTAACACTGGCAGAGTCATTTGCACTTTACTCACCATGTATCAGCCATAGGTAATCCAGGCAGCTTTCTTTGATTGTTAAGCTGCTTTTCTTTTTTTCCTTTACGCGATGTCCTAACGTGATAAGAAAAAGACTGAATCTTCCGGTATAGAAGGCTCAGTCTTTCCTTTTTCTCAATTTCCGCCGGGACCGTCCTGACGATCTCTTTCATCCGGATAATACTTCAGGTTATTGTTCGTCCATTGATTGTTGCCGGCTGTTTTCTTTGCTTCCTCACCATGCAGCAGCTCTTCGCTGTCACAGCAGGATTTTTTCTTCTGTTCCATGTTCATCACACTCCATTCTTAGTATGTGTCCGGAAGGGATTGACTATACCGATTCTTTGCCTGAAGCATACGGCCCGGTTATTTCCAAGACATTTCCTTCGGGGTCTGTGATATTGAAATACCAGTAAGGCATCGAGATTGAAACATAATATAAGGGAGAGAGCGGTCCGATCTGCAGATTTTTCAAACGCGTATATTCTGACTGCAAATCCTCACAAACATAATTCTGAACCATTATATCATTCCCTTGGTTCACCGTCTGTATGCAGTCTTCGACATATGCATCATTATAGTGTTCGTCCACATCCTGTTCTTTCTGTACGCATTGCGCATCATATTCCGCATGCAGCACGGCAAGCGTATGCCCGCAGGAAAACTCCACCCATCGCTGTGCAGTAACTTCCTTCCCTTTTTGCTGAAGCAGCTGCTCATAGAAGCTTACCGTATCACGAAAATGCAGTGCATTGATATATATACAAGCCAGCTTCATCGTGGTTCCTCCTTCATCCAGATATCCTGTTCCTTCTCATGCTTTTTCATCCAGGCAAGTGCATAGGGACTAAATGCCATACATTTCCAGCACTTCTTCCTTATCACAGCTGCCGCCTCCTTCATCAGTGCGCCTCTTATCCCCTGTCCGCGCAGGGATACATCGGAAAATGTATGATTGATATCCACGACCTGCTTGTCCACAAAGGGGAATGTAAACTCTGCAGGCAGCTGTCCCTGTTCCTCTATAAATATACGGTGATCCTCTCTGCTTATCTCCATAACAGTCTCCTCCCCATGCCATACGCACGACGATTACAGCTTCATTGTACCATAAATCATTTCTGCATTACTGAAATTAAATACCATTTTTAACTACCGTTTTATACCCGTGTCTTAATACAGGAAGCAGATTTTATAAAACAGAGCTTTATCCGCTGTTATCAGTTATAAACAAAGGAATCAGACTCATCGCACGAAGCTGATAAGCCTGATTCCCAATCTCTCAAAGTGTTCTGGTCTCGCTGCTTCCAAGTAAGAAGCAGAGCGCCCATAGCCTGCTCCTTAAGTGATGAACAGCTGTCACTGTTGTTGTTATTACAAACTAAGCGTATTTCACTCGCCTTGTTTATACAAACAGCGGTACAATCTCCTTCTTTAAAACGTCGATCAGTCCAAGATCAGACATTTTCGCCTCCGGGATAACCGGTAAAGCAAGGGTTACGATTCTCAGCAGCGGGTTTTCCATATCCACAAGACCGAGCGCACGATTCGCATCCTTCATCAGTGCATTGTCAACTGCCAGCTCCTCTGCAGGCTTCAGCGAAATCAGTCCTGCCAGCGGAAGCTGCAAGGTATGAAGCACAGCTCCGTCCTTTACCGCACACATGCCGCCTCCACAGGCAATCAGCTCATTTGCGGCAAGCAACGCGTTCTCTGCAGTATCGTATACAATCGTCAGATTGTGTGAATCATGAGAAACCGTTGAAGCAAGAGCTCCGGTTGTCGTACCAAAGCCGCGCACAACACCAAGTGCAACTGTATCGTGTCCCTCATGACGGTTTACGACAGCTACAAACTTCAAATCATCATCATTCAGCTTCAGATAACCGTTTTCCACAGGAAGCTCCTCACAGCTTACCAGTGTGCTGGACAACAGCAGATCCTTATACTCCATCAGATTCACCTTAACCGTCCCGTTTTCCACAGGAGCCTGGATACGGAAATCCTCAACGCTTAGCTTCTTCACATGCATGGAATTACGATGCTCAATAGCATAGCTTTCATCCTTAATGTCTGCCAGCAGCTTTCCATTTTCCGCTACCAGCTCACCATTGTAAAATACATGACTCGGCTTCAATTCCTCCAGGCTTTCCACCAGCAGCATATCTGCCACAAAGCCAGGTGCAATCGCTCCCAGGTTTTCGATTTTGATTTCACGTGCCGTATTATAGGTAGCACTCTTAATAGCTGTTACCGGATCCATACCGCATCGAATGGCATTGCGGACTACATCATTCATATGTCCGTTGTTCAGAATATCATCCGCTTCGCGATCATCCGTACAGAAGCACAGGTGATCGAAGAATTTCACCTGCTTAACACCCTCCCAGATATCCTTTACATTCTTTGTGATGGAGCTGTCTCTGGCATCCACATACATTGCACTGCGCAGCTTTTCCAAGCCCTCATCCGATGCCCGTGTTTCATGACAGGTATTCGGACCACCGCACAGATAGGCAGACAGCATCCGCCCGCTGACATACGGTGCATGTCCCTGCATATACAGTCCGCGATCCTCCGCAACCTTCAGAATATCCATCATACGGTCCTCACCATGGATAACGGCAAGGAAATCCATAACCTCCGCAAGTCCGATGACACGCTTTAAGCCGCAAAGCTCTTCAATCTGTTCTGCCAGAAAATCCGCTCCCGCATTCTCCAGACCGGGTACGGCAGGCACACAGCTTGGAATATCGATCAGCTGACGCATGGGGAGATCTTCTCCGCTGTCATGCATATAACGCACGCCCTCCATGCCCCATACATTGGCAATTTCATGCGGGTCGGTAATCACGGTCGTTGTCCCGTGAGGAAGAACTGCCTTTGCGAAATTACGTGGCGTCATCATGGAGCTTTCGATATGCTCATGCGCATCCAGAAAGCCGGGAATCAGATAGTGTCCCTGTCCATCCACAACGGTCGCTGCCTTGTCCAGATCCGCATCCAGATTCTTATATTCCACATGTGCAATCATACCATCATAAACAAATACATTGGCCGGATAGATTTCTCCGGTAATCACGTTGACCAGCTGAACATGTTTGATCAGCAAATCGCTTGGAATTTCACCAAGAGCCGCCTTGAGCAGCTGTTTCTTATCCTTCGGCTGCAGCTTCATATACAACACTTCCTTTCTCAAAAAGATGCACTCTCATGCATCTTTTGCTTTACCCGTATATAAAATAACAAATCAGTGGTATCGCCATAACATACATGATCGGATGTACTTCTCTGAATTTACCGGTTGCTGTTTTGATGAGTACGAATGCCAGAATACCGGCAGAGATACCGCTGGCGATAGAGCCTGTAAACACAGTGAACATAATCATGACAAACGGTCCGAAGGATTCTGTAAAATCTGCGAAATCAATATCCTTAAAGCCGCTGATCATCAAAAAGCCAACGAAAATCAGAGCCGGTCCGGTTGCCGCATTGGGAATCATCAGCACCAGCGGAGAGAGAAATACCATAATCATAAAGATAACGGATACCACAACACTTGTAAATCCCGTACGTCCGCCTGCTTCCACACCAGCACTGGATTCCACAAAGGTGGTGATGACCGTATTACCGGTAAGCGCACCGACACAGGTACCGATGGCATCTACCAGAAACGGCTGCTGGATATTCGGTAAATCCCCGTTTTCATCCAGCATGCCGGCTTTTGCACTGACACCGAGAATTGTCCCCAGCGTAGAAAAGAAATCTCCGCAGAACGCCGTAAAGATCAGAATGACGGATGAGAAACTGAATACGGATTTAAAATCCAGATTAAACATGACATTGCCCAGCCCTGTGAAATCAGGAACCTTGGCAAAGGTAGACGGCACTGTGGTAACCCCTGCCGGTATTCCCAGAAGCGTAACGATAACGATACCGATCAGAATAGCACCGTTCACCTTATACGCTGTCAGAATAGCGATGATAACAAGCCCCAGAACGGCCAGCATAACAGCAGGATCGGTGAAATTCCCCATGCCCATTCCGCTTTCCGTAAAGGCTGCAATCCCTGTATTTTTGAATCCCAGATAGGCGATAAAGAAGCCGATTGCGGTACCGATCGATATTTTAATGTTCTTTGGTATCGCCTTAACAATCAAATCACGGATACCGAAGATTGTCAGCAACAGAAAAATAACACCTGAAATCAGAGTCATTGCCATAGCACCGCCAAAGGACAGCTGCTGGCTCTGAATCAGTGCCCCGAACATGAAGTTGCTTCCCATACCGGTTGCCAGTGCAAACGGGAGGTTTGCATACAATGCCATCAGCAGCGTAATCAGCCCACTGATAATGGCACAGGTGACAACAATTGCCTCCTTCGTAATCATGACGCCGTTGGCATCGATGATAAATGCGGCATCCCCATAGCCGACGATTGCCCCGGGCTGTACAACCAGAACATATGCCATTGTCATAAACGTGGTGATACCGGCGATAAGCTCTTTTTTATAGCTGGTATTGCGTTCCCTAAATTTGAAAAAATCTGCGATTTTGCTCATATTTTCCTCCTTAACCATGTCCTCACCATATTCCATGATATCCATGAAAGAAGAAGCACCATAGTATCTCATTTACGGTGAGATGTAGAGACTGTCGACCATATCCCGACATTATATGGTGAGCACAACAGTGTTCATTATACCAAAGAGGAAGCAAAACTGTAAACGTCTATGCATAGGTAATTGTTTCCTGAATGCTTACAAATACTTCCGGAATGCCTCCAGCAAAAGCTGACACCCGTCTGCACAGTCCTTTTGTGTACTGTATTCCTCTTTACAGTGGGAGGCACCTTCATGCTGAGAGCGTACAAAGATCATCGCTGTGGGACAAATGCCCTGAAAGTTCATACAGTCATGACCGGCACCGCTGGCAAGTCGCAGAATCGGCAGCTGCAGTGTTTTACAGCAGACCTCCAGCTCCTGCTTCAGGCCTTCATCACATATCGCCGCCGGCAGCTGCTGTTCCAGGCGGCGTTCAATCCGTACTCCCTGTTCCTGTTCGAGCATTCCTTCAAACTCCTGCATTACATCCAGTATTTGCTGTATGACAGCATCATCCAGAGAGCGCAGATCCAGAGAAAAGCTCACACGATCACAAATGATATTGCAGGCGCCGGGGTAGGTATGAATTTCCCCGATTGTAGCCACCGTATGCGGCTGCTGCTGCGCAAGCTGCGTCATGTGCATAATCCAGCGGGACATGGCGGTTACCGGATCATGACGACGATGCATCGGTGTTGCCCCCGCATGTGCACTTCTGCCATATATTGTGACCGTATATCTCACCAGCCCGGCAATCCCCTCAACAATTCCCACGGAGAGATTCTGTGCTGCCAGAACATCAGCCTGCTCAATATGTACCTCATAAAAAGCTTCCAGCGACGACAGCTGGCAAGTCACATAACACGCAGGATGATAGCCTGCCTGTGTCATTGCCTGTGCAAGTGTAATTCCCTTATGATCCACAGACAGCAGTCCGTCTTTTTCCACTTTCCCGCAAATCGAGCGGCTGCCAATCATGCCATATCCGAAACGGTTTCCTTCTTCATCCCGAAAGCCAATGACCATGATGGAACGCTGCGGCTGTACTCCTGCTTCCCGTATGGTCTGCAATACTTCAATACCTGTCAGCACTCCCAGACAGCCATCGAATATTCCGCCTTCCTTTACCGTATCGAAATGGGAGCCGCAAACAACAGGAGGCAGGTTTGGTTCAGCTCCCTTCAGCGTACCTATGATATTACCACAGGCATCAATCGTTACGTGAAGACCGGCTTCCCGCATCCATTCCGTCAGCTGAAAAGCTGCCGCCTCATCCTCTTTCGTGAACGAAAGCCGTGTTACACTTCCATCTTCTGCTTTTCCAATCTGCCCCAGTGTCTGTATATGATTCCATAAACGCTTCTCATTGATTCTCATAGGCTACCTCCTGATTATGAACATTATAGCTGATTGCTTCAAAAAAGCCAAGACAGCAGAAAAGACACCATCAAACCGGTGTCTTGTTCTCGGTGCTAACGATGAGAGGAGTTGAAGGATTTGGTAATACTTATGAAATCAAGCGTCAGACGCACCTGTGATGTTTCATCCCGGATACTGCGCAGCTCCCGCATCAGATTCAGCTCTATCGGCATCAGCACCTGCTCAGTCTGAATACCGCAGATTCTGCTGATATCCATATTCAGATAATTCGCTATTTTCAAAGCGACATGCAGAGGCATCGTCCGTTCCTTTTTCAGATATTTTGTTACAGAGTTTTTATCCAGCCCGACACTTCTTGCAAGAGAAGACTTCGTCATATCCAGATCCTCAATTCTGTCATTCACATAATCTATAAATTTATCAGTCATCACGTCATTTTGCATACTATCACCACTTATATGTTCATTATAGTATAAGTGTTACCATAACATCTAAATTTAAACTTATATTATGCCATATGTAATATTTACACGGTATTTTAGAATCTTTTTAGTTACTACACTATAAATAAGTGATTGCATTTTATGCAAAATTCGTTTATAATAACGATACCGTCATCAGAATACCTGACTTTTAACTTCATTCTCACAAATCAGTATCTGATGACGGCCTGCCTAGGTATCTGACAGTAAAAAGCTGTCGGATTTTTTTATTTCACTGGTAATATTTACATACAAAACCATACGATTTCCTGCACCAAACCGGATAAAACATGATATGATAAACAAAAGGAGGCGTTTTCTATGAAAAAGCTGTTATTTGTCTTACTTGCAGGAATGCTTATGCTTACCGGATGCGGTGGAGGAAATGATGATAAGAGCGGGGAAGCACCAAAAAGCAATGATGAAAGCTCAACAGAATTATCTACAAAGGAAGTGAGTGCCAAGCTGCGTGAAATCAATGACTGGTATGTTACAGATATCTGGAATGTCGGTTTATGTGATATCGGGTATTACACTTCCAGCGGTACTTCTGCGACAGGAGAGGAGCTGGACATCGAACTGACATTAAAGCAGTATAACGAAGCTATTGCAAAGCTTGAGGAATACAACACCTTTGTGAACGGATTAAAGGATAAGAAGTACGATGATGTGAAGTTTGCATGGGAAAAGCTGTATAAGGGCATCAGGGAATCCGATAAAATCGTTCAAAGCAATGAAATTAAGGCGAAATCCGGTCTGGATTTAAAAACAGACAAGCTGAGCCAGTATCAGACAGCATTCCAGAAATATATCAATGCTCTGAGTGAAAGCTGACAGCCTATAAATTCAGCAGCATATAATGGTGTTTCAGCGAATTCCACAATCATTTTAGTATTGGCAAAACAAAGAGCCCATGTTCTGCCTTCCTTCAATACGTTGAAGGACGCATAAGGTAAGCCGGAAAATATCCATTGAGATTAGAAGATCAATCCCTTTCGTGTTTAACGACAAGGTGAAATCTTCTTTTTTTAACTTTAACGCACCAGAAAACGCATTATCCTCTACACACAAAAAAGGGGTATTCACAACCATTGCACGGCAACGATCATGAGCACTCCTTTTGTATGCTTATGTTTTTACATCCACCGGCTGCGTTTCTTTTACAGCTTTGTGAATCCTTTACTAACGTAAAAGTATAACAGTTCATGAATTTATAAGTATGCCTGTACAGCATCACCGCCGAATAATCGGAATCCATATTTCCATGTGATAATCCTTTGCCTCACATGATCCTTCACCATACAGCTCCACGGTCGGCATGCTTTCATTTCGGTCATAGCCGCTCGCTGGCAGCACTTCTGCATAAATAGTTTTCCACAATGCAGGCAAGCCCTCAGCTATCGGTCCGGTGTTCTGAAATTTCATCCAATCTGCCGCGGGAAGCGCAAAGGCCTCATACTCCTCTGACAGCATACCTTCCACCGCAATCATATAGCGGTTATTGCCGTACTTATCATATCCGAAGCACAGGCCGTAGGAAACTGCCGTAGCTGCTTCCTGCATCATACGCTGCAATGTGCCATCTGCCTTTACATCCGACCAAAATTTTATTGAACGATTTTCATTTTGTGTAGAAATCACGGAATGACCGGACAGATGCATACCGGCTTTCCTTTTTATTTCATATTTCATTTCTGTATTTCCGTGCACAGTGATAGCAAAGGATCTCGGCAGAAACAGCGGAAGCTGCAGATTCTGTTTTCTGGCCTGGCTCGGTGAACAGCCGAAGGCTCTGCGAAAAGCTGCCGCAAATACATCTGCGCTTTCATAGCCGTATTCCAGTGCAATATCCAGTATGCGTTTCCTGCTGTGAATAATTTCAACAGCAGCCTGCGATAGCCTTCTCGCTTTGACATATTCCAGATAACTCATATGATTCAGTAATGAGAATACTCTTTGAAAATCCGCATAGGAGCACCCGCTAAGCTGGGCAAGCTTAGCGCAATCCAAATCCTCCTTCAAATGTTGCTCCGTATAAGCCATGACCCTGTTGATTCCTGTAATCAGCTCCATCACCATCCTCCTTTCATTCAAAGTATAACCGGAATCGCATAAGAAAACCCGATGTTTAGAGAATTGATTTTATCGGGTTTATATTTTGTTTTTACAGCACCTTTTCCATTAAATCAACCTGATCATCAACAGCCTGTAATTGTTCTTTAAGTGAATAAAATCCATTGTGTTTCCAAAAGGAAGCAGCTTCCACATTCCCGTGTATACAGCCAAGACGCACACAGGTGATTCCCTGATTCGCAAGCTGTTTAAAAACTCCCTTCATGATATTGGAGCCTGTTCCTTTTCCCTGCTCTGAAACATCCAACATAAACAGACCGATATATGCTACTTGTGGTTTCGGATAATCGAAGATCAGATCCAGAATCGCAATTAGTGTCTGATCCTTTTGAAAAAAGCCGAGGAAGTATTTATCGTCTGCAGTCTTTCCCGGTGGAGTGCGGGATAAGTCCTCCATGATATTTTCATGTGTTGGCGCTGTTTTGAAGTATTTGTAATAGGTTTTATTTGCCTTGCATAGCGCATATATGTTTTCCACATCCTCTGGACAGAGTCTGCGGACGTGAAATGTATCAGAAAAATCTGTGAGCTTCATAAGCATCCTCCTTATCGCATGGTATTTCGACAACCGCTGCAGCAGCTATATCACAGTCTGAGAAGAAACCATTTCGGTAGCCGGTATGCTAACTAGTCTTAATAAACTCCGATTTCAACAATATGTACCGGCTCTTGACCGGATTCTGTAAGGTAAAGCCGCAGGATAGCAATGTTTTTTCAGAAGCGTGATTCTCCCTATCGATGTCAGCAGTAATTCTATAGGCGTCTGGAAAAGAAAATATCCTGTTTACCAGCAATTTCAGCATATCTTTTCCAAGGCCTTTACCAATACAGTCTTCTTCACCGATAAGATAATCAATGCCATATGTTCCAATGCGTGGTAGTGTACCAAAATCTTCTTCACTATCTGTAGCCTTGTAATACTGACATAGACCTATCGGTTTTTCCTGCCACATAACAATGAGATGTGTGATCCATTGATATTTTCCGTTTCGCTCTTTACATTCCATCATCCAGTCTTCGAGCGTAACACCAAGCTGTGGAATTTCATACCATTTTCTTACATGAGCCTTATGCAGCCAAGCCTCGGCCAGTGCAAGGTCACTTTCTGTGAATTCTCGTAATTGCAACATGGTTTTCCTCCTTTTTTCTGCAATCTATATATAATAGATAATGAACCCATGATTTATCTCTTGTGAAATTAGCTATGTGCATGCTGTTTTTAGCCTTTTGATAAGGAAGGCACAGAAATATCCCGTCCTTTTCCCTTATCATCCTGATAAAAATATCATAGCATACTCTGCGCTTATCTACAATGAAAGATGGATGTATCAAATCCTGCTTCGTTTTCTATCGGGGAAGAGAAGTATAAAATACGGATTCCAATCAAAAAAGTTGGACAAATCATCAAATAAGCCTTTATTTATCGGCTTTTTTTCGATGACATCCAACTTGGCACTTTTATTTGGTGGAGCCTAAGGGGAAGCAGTCGAACTCGGCGGCTTCCCCTTTAACAAAAGGGTCGCCGTCCGCTCCTTTCAGCATATCCCACGTGATTTCGGTCTTATCCTCCGAATACCACGAGGTCACGACCAGCTTCTCGTCGTAGAGATAAATCTTATCGACGAAATATTCCAATATTTTATCGCGCGTCTGCGGGTTGTCGAAGTCCGCGTGAAGGAACTTCTCGAAGTACGCCTTGATGCTGTGCTCGTCCTCGCACAGCGAGACCTTGACGTTCTCGGCCTGTATCGCGTCGTTCAGGGATGCCTTCTGCGCCTCAAGCTGGTTCAGGCGCTCTATGAGGGGTGTCGCTGAGCGCACCGCCCTCGATTGCCTTCATCAGGTTCGCGATGCCTTTCTCGACCTCCTTGCGCTTCGCCTCCAGACCTTCGAGGTATCCCGTCTCCTTGTAATGCTCCTTGTAGTACACGGCGGCGTCCACCGCAAGGGACATCAGGTTCTCCGAGTCGTCGATGATGTACCTCAGGACGTCGGTCACGAGGTCCTCAATCCAGTCCTTCTTGACCTTCTTCTTCGCGCACAGCTTCTTCCGCTGGGCGGAGCAATAGTAGTAGTAATACGTGCGCCCCGTCTTGCTCGTGCCCGAGACACCTTGCATCGTCTCCCCGCACTCGCCGCAGTACAGCTTCCCGGTCAGCCAGTAGCGAGGAGCGCCATCCTCGTCCATTCCTCGCGCCCTCTGGGAACCCTTGCGCTTGTTCTCGGCGAGGCGCTTCTGCGCCCTGTCGAACGTCTCCTCGTCGACCAGAGCGGGCATCCCGCCGGGAACGACGAACTCGCCGTGCCTGTACTCGCCGATGTACGCGCGGTTCTTGAGCATCCTGTGCATCGTCTTCACACCGAAGGGGTTACCCCTCGACGTACGCAGACCGGCCTCGTTGAACTCGTCGCAGATGGACTGCATGGGTTCTCCTTCGGCGTACTTCGTGAACATCAACTGCACGAACGGCGCGGTATCGGGGTCTATGACGTACTTGCGCTTCTTGTCCACCTTCTCCGTCTTGAAGCCGAACACCTTATGGCCGTTGAAGTTCGCGTGCTCGGCGTTGAAGTCCATCCCTCGCTGGATGTGCACGGACAGGTTCCGGCTGTAATACTCCGCCAGAGCCTCCATCAGCCCCTCGATGAGGATTCCCTCGGCGGTGTCCGTCGGGATGTTCTCCGCCAGCAGGTGTATCTCGCACCCCGCGTCGCGAATCGTCTTCTTCGCCATCGCCAGCACGTACTTATCGCGACCCAAACGGTCGGTCTTCCACGCGATGAGGGTGTTCGGACGGATTTTTGCGACCTCCGACAGCATAAGCTGGAATCCCGGACGGTCTTCCTTCGTGCCGGATATGGCCGCGTCCTCGTACTCTCGGACGATTTTCAGCCCGTGCGCGTCCGCCCATTCGTGGGCAAGCTCGCGCTGCTGTTCGATGCTCGCCTCGTTCTGCGAGTGGGAGGAGTAGCGGTAGTACGCGATGGCGAGGTTGTTGTCGTTGAGCTTTGATTTCTTTCTCGCCAAACGAATCACCTCCAAATTACTTATTTAATCAATTACATAATTGGTCAATTTGAAAAAGCCCGCCACCTAATAAGATGACGAGCTTATTGCAACACCAAACCCTAATCCCAAGGTTCAACTTGAGCAAACAGCGTTGATGGAAACGAAATGAGCTGAACATCAAATTTTAATGATGGCTCAATCTTTGAGCTTGCATTGTGTAATCGCATGGAGATTTCCCAACCATTATCACACACTACATGTATTGTGTTCTTCGATTTAATTCCTTTATCTTCCTTGAATCCGATGTGATAGAACTTCGTTGGAGTTTTCAATAAAGGAACATTCGTAATCGGTTTATGCCCTTCCGACGATTCATTGAGCGTACCAGCTATATTGATTGCCTCAACACGAGTCGTTCGTCGAGCGTCGTCAGTTATAACTTTGTAAAAATCATACCTTCCGATTAAATATCGAATGAGCTTTTCTGGGATATCTGAATACTTTTCACTCAGTCGTGCCAACTCATCCATAAACGATTGCAAAATAGGTTCATAATAATCACCTGCTTTATCATCCAGCTCAGACCACAAAGCAGGATTGCCAGTTTCTTTGCTTTCATCTCGCAGAGTTCTCAATTCAGTAAACTTTGGAACAACTTCCGAAAAATATGTCTCTGAGCATGAATATCCAAACCAGTCAGCTCCAAAATCAATCTGGTCAGATAACCGGCTATGCTTAACTGCATGGTGATTATGCTTGCAAGAAAGACCAATTTCCCAACGATGTCCTTTGCGAATACATAGAACATCGCGCACATCTCCAGCGATACCTGTCGCATCTGTTTGTACCGAAAGAATAAGTGGCGTATCATTATCCTCATATTTCAATCGCGGTTCAAGTCTGTCAATAACTCTCACTGCGGCATGTGCCGCGTCCATTAAATCTTGTTGCTTATCATCTGCGTTCTCAAAGCATCCTTTAGCCGTAATCATCTGAGGTGTATCTTCGATAACCACATCCTGTGTGCTGTTGTATTTTTCAAAAAGAGCATTAACGCAAGCATATTCAAATGCTTTTCCAAGTTTTGTCTGTATACCCGATTTGGCCATATCAATTTTCCTCGCTTTCATCAATATTTTCTAAAACATCTCGAACACGAATGGCAATTGCCTCCGCAAGTTTGCACGGAACAGCATTTCCTATCTGTTTGTACACGCTGGTCAAATCCCCACAAAATTGCATATCCGCAGGAAACGTCTGTATCGCGGCCGCTTCCTGCCAGCTCAAACGACGGGTTTCACCATCACCAAAACGCCAGACGTCTTTGTCGATTTTGACCATATCAGGGGACCCCGGCCATAACGGAACCTGCTTCGCCATTGCCGGAATCGTATAACTCACATTATCCCAGCCTCGCTTACGGTTTCGCGACATATATCGACTGCTGTATGGCGCCGTACACACATCACCCAGATTCGGTGCTGGAACTTTCGACAACGCCTCTCGCATTGTCACGATTTTATTGCTCGATTCAGGGTAATCAAACTCAGTAATGCCTAAATCTTTACGGAATCCGACGATAATGACACGCTCCCTATCCTCAGGAACACCGTAATTCTTCGCGTTCAACAACTTGTAATGCACGTCGTACCCGCAATCGGAGAACGCCTCGACGATGGCATCGATGATTTCACCTCCGCCCATCGTGAGCAGACCCTTGACGTTCTCTCCAATAAAAGCCAACGGTCGCTTCGCCTTCACGATGCGCACGTAATGCTTATACAAGGAATTCCTGCTGTCATCCAGCTTACGCGGGCCCGACAGTGAAAATCCCTGACAAGGAAAACCACCAAGAATAATATCTGTATCCGGAATATCATCTTCAGAAACCTTGCCGATATCTCCGCATACAACTGTCGCATCGCTCCAACGACTAAATGTATCGCAGGCATCTTTGTTGAAATCATTCGCCCATACCGTTTTGAAACCGGCACGCTCGAATCCAATATCCAATCCACCTGCACCGCAGAAAAGACTCGCCTGTGTCATATGTTTCATATATGTCATCTCCTTATCAATCTAATTACCATTTGTGATTTGCGATGTATTCGTCTGCGGCTAAACGGAAAAACGCACTGAGACTTAAACCGTGAGCCTTCGCAATCGTTGTCAGACGTTCCTTATCGCTTTTTGTCATAGAAACAAGAGCAGTAGCACGCGCATCGTCTTCAGTAATGCTTTCTGACACAGCTTTCGCTTCTTTCGCATCATGTTCTTTTGCCGCGGCAGCTTCAAACTCATCAAGCATCGCAGCCATATCTTGTTTCTTAGCCATATGTACCTCCTTTTAGATACTCAATAGCTATTTTATATCTAAGTAGTATCTATCATTTATTTCAAAACCTTATGCTCGAATGGAAGACCTGCAAGACTGCTCACCATTCGACACATCTTGTCAACTGCCTTTGCGGCAGCCCCATGCTTATCGACCAGCACAACAGACTTATGCAACCCTTGCGCCTGCACGATAGCCTCGGACTGTGGAACGGTTACGACGTTCTTCGCCCACGGCTTCCTACCCAGCCACTCTATAAACGACACGCACATGCGGAATCGGTTGTGCCCGTTCACCACAATTACGATAGGAGCGTTCGTGTTCTTCGCTACGATGGAGACCGTCCGCGTAAACGGCTCGATGTCGTTCGGCGTAGGGCGCACGAGAATGACCACCACATCGGCACCCTCTACGATATCCTTCAGGTTATCAGTCAGCACGCCCGGTGTATCCACTACGGCAACCTTCGCATCATCGACCTTTTTAGAGCGGGACGTGTCCGAATATTGTCCATCCAGCGAATAGAGAGACGTGCGCAGCCCTTGTCTCACATAACTCTCGTAAAGTTCGGATGCGACGACAGACTTTCCAGTCCCACCTTTTTCGCAGACAACTGCAATTGTTTTCATAATCAGTACCTCCATCAATATTTATTCAATAGATATTTTATAGATACTGAATATCTAAATTATATATATTCAGTATCTATTTGTCAAGACGAAACATAGTACCCGATTGCATAAAGTCCCAGCTCAATGGTCACTTTATGGTCTCAACAGAGACCCTTCGAGGGGCTTTCCGAAGCCCACCGTTTCATCATCCAAAGACTTCCCTCGGAACGATTTTCGATAATCGTCCCATAAATGAACCGAAGTCGATTTTTCGACGTTTCCGCCTCTTCCGGGGAAAGACCCTTGAAAGGTCTTTCCCAAGCCCATCTCAAGCCCACCCGCGCTCTCGACCGCCGATATGCCTTCGGCATCGGGTCGGCGCGTGAAGGAGAAGGCCCGAAAGAAAGGGAGACGAGAGATGAACGGCTACGGTATCGAGACCTATGCGGATTTGGCCAAGACGGTCGGCGGGATGGTCCTCGCCAACGAGATGGCGCATCGTCCGCTGGAATTCGTGAGCGGGGATTTCGCACCATGGGACGAGATATTCCAGTGGTACATCATCAGCTACCCCGACTTCCTGATGGAGCACACGGACGAGCCGGTGTTCCATGACGAGGAACTCGACCTGTACGTCTGGGGAATCACCCACTTCGGTACAGGCTGGAACTGCGTGCCCGCCCCCGAGATTCACTGAGAATGACGGTTCCCGCAAGGGAGCCGTCATTTCTTTACTCCCCGAGGTACTTGTCCTCGTCGCGCACGCGCTCCGTCGCCTCGGCCGTCTGCTGCATCTTCGGCGTGACGCCGCGATGCTTGACGGTGCGGGCGGCCTCGTTGTCCAGAGCCTCCTCGGCGGCCTTCAGGCGCTTCTCGGCGTCCCACATGTTGCCGCGCGATTCGTAGAGACGACGCTCGGCGTCCTCCTGCATCCTGCGGCGCTGGTCCTCCATGAACTGGAGTATCATCATGCGGAACATCCGGGCCATCATATCCGACATCATGCGGGAGACGGGGTCGGTCCCGGTCCTGCTCGCCAACGTGTACAGCCCGAATCCCATCGCAAGGCTCGGGCAGGCTCCCTTCAGGGCGTCTCGTGCCTCCTTGGAATCGCGGAACTCCCTGCGGGCGCGTTCCACATCGGCGCGGAGCTGGGCGAGGGCGTCTTCCGGGTCGTTCTCTGCATTCGCGAGCGCCTCGTACTGCTCCCCGGCGATAGGCATGCCCTCGCTCTTCCTGCGGCGGGCGTACACGCTCTTCAAATCGGAGGCCATGTCCCTCACGTCGGACTCGCTCGGTTCGTACATGTCGGAATCATGCTGGGCAGGGGAATCCTGCTGCGTATCCTCCATGCCGACCATCTGGGAATCCTGATTCGGGGCCGGCGCTGTCTTCAGTTCCTCGCGGGCCTGCTGTCCCTGCTTCTCCTCGAAGAACCGCTCGACGCCTTCCTTCGTCAGGTCGTCTGCGAGGTTGGAGGCACGGCGCTTCCGGGTCCTACGCTTCGGACCCCATTCGTCCCGCATCCTGTAAGACCATCCGACGGACTTCTCGCCCGTCTTCTTGTCGATTTTCGATGTCTCATTGAGGGTCACTCCAGCGAACGCAAGACGCTGCTTGAAATCATCAATATCGCTGGCGTCGTCCCTTGCTTTTGCCACCGCATCGCCGAGATGGCGGTCGAAGGAATCGTGCTCGAACGAGTCCCGTTTCTCCGCCCATGTCGACTTGTCCTTGTCCGCTCCTATCACGGACAGACCCCACTTGCGGCTCAGCTCGTCGTTCACCGCCTGCACGCGCGGGGCGAACAGGCTCGTGTCGTCCTTGTTGATGACCTGCCCGGTGCGGCAATCGTGGTTCGCGATTGTCGCGTGGGCGTGGACGCATCCGCCCTCGCCGTCCACGTGCATGGTCACCCAACACGGAGAATCGGGGGCGAGTTCATGGCAGAGCAGGTAGGCGTGCTCCATGCCCCTCTGCACATCATCGGGATTGCCCGGATTCAGCTCGTCGAGCGCCCATGAGACGCGAAGCTCGTAACCCTCGTTGACCATGTTCGGATGGACAGCATGAAGCCCGTTGCAGTACGCGATGAACTCACCTCGGGAGGGCATGTCGCCCATCTGGGCGGCGATGCGGTCCGTCCCGTTTTGCAGGTGGTCGCGTCTGCGCTTTCCCTCTCCGAACTCGGTGTAGGACATGCGGCCCCGGACGTCGGGCAATGCCTGCACATACGTCGTCGACATCAGACATCACCTCCCGTGATTCCGCCATGCAAATCGGCTCGAAGCTCCTTGACCTCGTCCGACAATCCTTCGATGGATTCCCTCAGGCTTTCGAACGCCTTCTTGTCCGGCTCCATCTTGATTTCCTCAAGCATGCCCATCCCTTTCACGCGGGCGTTGAAGGCCCGCGCAATCTGGTTGATGTTCACGCCGATTCGGTTCAATTCCATCAGCATCCGGTCGAGCTGCGGAGTGTCCGCAACGACCTCGTGCTCCGTGTGGGAACCGGCGGAACCGTACAGCGCGCCACGCAGATAATTCGAGCGCGTGCGTCCGCCTCTCTTCCCATCCAGAAGGGCAAGCTCCTCGGCGTTCATGCGCACCTGAATAACAGTCTCGCGACGGTCCTTCTTGTAGCGCTGGCGGGTCGCCTTGCCGCTTCTTTTCTCAACTTCTTTTGCCATGCAAAACACCTCCTTGTTCGCAATCCAAATGCGATGCGCATTTCTCGTCGCACTTTGCTGCAATCTGCGAAACGGGGAAGGGAGCAAGCATTGACCATGTACGTACAAAATGCGAATATCGCATTTTTCCCGCCATGGTCAGCTTGCGAGGGGGCGGCTTCGCCGTCCCCTTCGAACCCCCGAATCTGTCCCCTCCGACTCAACATGTTCTGTCCGACAGAACCACGCGACCGAATGTCGGACACGGGGACGACTCCCCATGTCCGAACCTCTGGCGCGTTTTAATCGAAGGGACGGCGCTCGGGATTGAACCCCTCGACGCCGAGAGAACCGCGGTCGCCGTCCGGAGAATCGGCATCGCCCGCAGGTTCGCGCACGACTGCGTTCGGGTCACCATCGGAAGGATTTCCGCCGTTTCCATGTCCGGCGTCCCTGTGCAGCGTCTTGACGAACGCGAGCACCTCTTCGGCGGAACCCATTTCCTTCACTTCGGGGAAGACCGCCACGAGGGCATCTGCGTACGCCTTGGTCTTCGCAGCCTGCTTCTCGCGGCGCAACTTCTTCGCCTGAGCCTCAAGCTCGCGCGCCTTCTTGTCTATGTCATCGAATCTCTTGATAGCCATAATTAATCACTCCTTATCTATTTGAATCTATCTCTTCACTTGCGGTCGTTTCTCCGGACACCATGTACGCCGGAATCGACCCCACCTTGTTCCGCACATAGCCTCGATAGCTGTCCTTCACGTCGGGCTGCGCCAGACGCATCTTGTCGTTTCCCCGGTAGTCGTGATTCATCCACTCCTGTACCTGATATTCGAGAATCAGCATCTCGGGGACATCCATCCGGTTCGCCGAGCGGACCTTGTCCTGTAACTGCCATCCGTATTCCGGTGCAATCAGTTCGAGCGAGGAATAGAAGGAGTTCCGGCTCAGCATCTTTCCCTGAGGGACGTTCGTCTGGAACCAGTAGCGGTACAAATCGTATAGAAACTTGCAAGGGAGCAGGTCCCATGTGGCTTGGCCAAACACCTCGTCCGCGAACTGGCGAAGAGGGTCGTTGTCGACTCGGAACACGTCCAGCGACTTCTCGGATGCTTCGGGAACGCTGAACTCGTCGAAATCCATCTCGTACAAGGTGTGGAACAAAACGTATTCGAGGACATCCTTTCGTCCCAGATAATCGTCCTTGATGTATTTCCGCTCGCAGCCCTCGAATCGCTTCTCGAACGGAATCACGAGCAATCGCCTGTACATGGATTCCGACTTGTCCTTGAGCTTCGGAATCTCGTTCACGCATTGAATCATCAGCCCGCGGAAAAGGCACGGCATGGGAGCCTTGTACTTGCGGTTGAGCAGGAACGGGTCTCCCGTGATGACCGACTTGAGCGTGGCCGCCTTGTCGATATACGTTCCGACATCGTTCTCGTCCGTGATAATCGCCTGTACGCGGGTAAGCTCCTCAAGCATGAAATCCTGCCCGAAATCCTTCAGGGGAATCGAGGCCCAAGAGCCTTTCCCGAGCAGGTTCCGGACGAGGGCGCAGAACGTGCCCTTTCCGTTGTTGCCCTGAGTGGAGTACAGCCAGACGGATTTGTTCCACGGCATGTTCGGACGCAGGGAAGCCCCCAGCACCTGCCAGAGAACCTTGACCACCTCGGGGTCGTCGGAAAGCTCCTCCATCCACGAGACCACGTCCCAATCCGTTCCGTCTTGGTCGTTGTGGATGACCGAATTCTGGGCATTCGGGACGAAATCCACGTTCGACTTACTGGTGAACACGTACTTCGGGTCGAAATCCAGCAGAATCTTGTTCTCGTAGTCGAAGATTCCGTTGTTCACGGGAACAAGTGCCTTGTCTTTGCAAGGCTCCACCTTCGGCACGAGGACGCGCAACTTGTTCTCGGTGTTGCGCATGTCCACATCGCTGATTCCCGGGTGGAGAGCCGTAATCAACCTCCGAACCGTCTCGGTGCGGGTGTCGTACAGCCCTCGACGCTCTCCATCGGACTGATAGACCCCCACGTCGAAATTTCCGTCACCCTCCTGACCGTTCAGGCGGATTCCGACCGCGTGGTACAGGCGAATTATCACGCTCGCCACCTGCCAAGGCGTCAGGGCCTTCAGTTTCCGTACGCGGTCAGCAGGGGCTTTCGCGTTCGGGTACGCGTCCTTGATGGGCGCTCCCATAGGGGCGTTCGGGTCGCGGGGACCGAGGTTGTATTCCTCGATTGCGTTGTTGGTCGCCTGAAGAAGCTCCGCCTCGATGCTCTCGAACGGCAGGTCGGCGTCCTCGTCGAGGCCGTCCAGATAATCGTCCGTGACCGCCTTGAGCAGCCCGTTGTATGTTAAGTCTTGAAATTCGCTCATATCTGTGATATCATTAATACAATTAAATGGTACCGTCCCGTAAGCGTCGCCAGCGCCGGGGCGGTTTTCTTTTTGCCTCATAACCTCACCTCCTTAATGAATCCCGTGAGACACCAGATATTTCTCGAACGTCTCGCGGTGGATGCGGCGGCTGCGAATCGTGTCAGTCATCACCACGAAGTCCGCGTCATCGGCCTTCATCAGCGAACGCACGCGCCCGATTCCTATTTCGAACAGGGTCGACGCCTCGGCACTCGTCAGGAACGGCTTCGCCTTCAGAGCCGTGATGTAGGCCGCGTATTCCTCCATCGTCAGCTCGCTCCCGCCGAGAATCTTCTTCGTGAATCCCTTCTTCTGTTTTGCATTTGCCATAAAGCAACCTCCTTTTTCCTGCCTATAAACGCAAAAAAGCGGCGAACCAGAATCCAGCAATCAAGCTGAAATCTGATTCGCCGCTCGTCACGTTCGTGCGATTTCCGTCCTATTCGGACGGGTAGACGCTGTTGCCATCCCGTATCGGCTCGTCAGACCGATGCAGTTTCGAGGGCGGACCCTCATCGGCTTCCTCCCGAGCCTAAGGCTCGGTCTCGGATAGGCTCACGTCGGTATATCCCGGCCGCTATCCATCGGCAATCATGTCGCGAATATATGGATATTATACAACATGAAATGACGGAAAGCAATAGCAAACGTCGTATAATTGCAGGTCAGGGGCCTGTCTAACACTATTTCCCGCCATAAATGAGCGGAAACAGTATGCAAAAAAATCGCGGTACACGTGAGAAGAGGGATGCCCTCAGGCAAATGTTCCAGTTTTGTTCCATTTGTTCCAGTTTTGTTCCAGTTTTTTCGGGCAAAATGGAACGCAGATTTCCCGATGGTTCTCGACCCGAAACGCCGTTGTTCCAATTGTTCCAGTTTTTTTCAACAAACTTTTTTATATATACGGATTTCTCTTTTTTCTTCTCGCGTAAATAAAGGTTTGTAAAAAAGTGGAACAAATGGAACAATCGAAGAAATGCCCCGAGAATATGCGGGTTTCGTCTGTTCCAATTTTGTTTTGAGAAATGGAACAAGATTTTTCAAATCGGGCTGGAACACCGAGAAAATGCGGGAAATGTCTGTTCCAACTTTTTTGGAACAAAATGGAACAACAATACCTTGAGCACGTCACCCTTCCCATGTACCCAGTCCATAAAGCGCATCGAGCGAAGCGAGATGCAGGTTGTGCTCTTACATTCTTTTCAGAACGTCCTCAAAGCCGTTTTAGGGCACAGAAAAGCCCGAAGGGTAACAAGTACCTCCTCGGGCTTAAAACGTCTTAAAACGCAAAATACGATGTCAGAAAAACGAAAAGGGGACACCCTAAAGGGCATCCCCAAATCTATACACAAGCGCGAACTCATTCTTGATGAAGAAGAGTTCGACGCTTCCTCTTCTGGTGGAGGTGAGGAGATTTTATATTTTGTGTTTTTTCAAGTTTTTTTATATTCATTTGCGTATATTCATACTTACTCTTCCTTATATATTATCACCTATCTTCACTTGTCGTCAGTTGTCAATTACTATAATCGTAATTTTTGTGTACATTTGTGGTATGATTTTATTGAGGTGATAGTATGCAAAGAATGTACAAAAAATATATAGAAGTAGAAATGCTCGTCGATAAAATGGGCGATATCACTCCCCTGGCGTTAATATGGGATGGGGAGCGCTATGAGGTGGACAAGATCATACGCCATAAACCACAATGCCATAGCAAAAACTGCGGTGGTGGTGGTGAAATGTTTGTTGTGCAGGTTGGAGCAGCGACCAGAACTATATACTACGAGTATATGGGTCCCGGAAAATTCAGGTGGTTTATTGAGAGCTTAAGACCATAAAAACTCCTGCGCATAGACAGGAGCTGGCAGCGCTCGGAAGATATGATACGGACTTGGGGGAGAGTAAGATATCTATGCTGCCGTGCACATTATCTCACATAAAAATTTAAAAAAGGAAATAAATCATCAAATACGGGATTTTTTATAAAATAAATGAAAAACCACCATTAAGGTGGTCAAGTGCCGCAAAATACTGCCTAGGTATCCCTTTCTTTTTAATGGGCGGCAACGTAATCATCATATACCTCAATCAACTATTTGTAAATACATTGATACTATTTTATTAAATGTTATAAAACTTTACAAAAAAACCGGTATAGAACCGGTTCCCCATCTTTTTAGATGGATAGCATAAAGATACCTAGGCAGAAGCATATAATTATGCCAATATCATTCTATCATATTTCCTCCGTATGTAAATTCTAAATTATTTAATTTTCCTTAATTTTAATCCGATAATAAAAAGCCGGCTATAAGCTGGCTTTTGTCCTATTGTCACTGCATAAACTGTATGAAAGAGTGACTACGAAATTATATAGCATTTCTTCAAAAATTGCAAATCATTATCGTAGTAAAATATTGTAAGCTCGATGTTTAACAAAAAAAGGCTACTCTCTGGTGTGGAGAGTAGTTAAATCTGAAGGTATATAATATCTTAATTCTAATAAAAAATCAACAAAGATTATGTGATTTTGCAAAAATTTATTGATTTTTTTTTGATTTTATCTTATGATATGTATGTGGATATAATCCATTTATGCTCATCTACCGTGATGTAGAAGGAGTTTCTGATTACGTCATTTAATTTATTAAATGGCGTTTTTTGTTTTTATATATCGCTATATTCTGCCTTATTATC
>NZ_JAHOOJ010000028.1:0-50820 GCF_019132535.1 Erysipelatoclostridium sp. DFI.2.3
CAGACTGGGTAACAGGTTGGATGAAGTCAAGAATCATGAAAAAAGAAAATTCAGTAAAGGGTTGGCAAGGAGTACTTAAAAAGATTGGATACTGGATCATGATCACGTTTGCATTTATGGTTGCAGCGGGCTTGATCGAAATCGGTGAGATAATCGGTGTAGACTTGCAGATTACAACACTGCTTGGATGGTTCGTGCTGGCCAGTTTGATTGTGAATGAAGCACGTTCCATCTGTGAAAACTTTGTTGAAGCTGGATTCAACGTACCAAAAATTTTGAGCAACGGCTTAGCTGTTGCCGACAAACTTATTAACAAAGAAAGCGAGGACGAAGAATAATGAAGATTTTGCTTATTGCAGGGCATGGTGCAGGCGATCAAGGAGCTTCCGGCTGCGGATACAAAGAAGTAAATTTGACTAGAGAGCTGGTCAACCTAATTGTACCGAAGCTTAGAAAGTATGCAACTGTGGATGTGTACAACGTAAACCGCAGCGCATTCTATGATGTACAGAACGGTACATTCAAAATCAGTAAGTACGATTATGTGCTGGAAGTACATTTCAATGCATTTAATGGATCCGGACACGGAACAGAAATCTTTGTAACAGACAGTGAGCAGTATACCGATGTAGAACAGTCCATCATGAACAATTTGGGAAAGCACTTCGTGAAGCGTGGTGGCTCCGGCGTCAAGGTGACAAACTGGCTGGTGATTTATACATGCAAGTGTTTAGGCATCAGCTCAGCATTATTAGAGACCTGCTTTATCGACAACAAGGCTGATATGGCCGAATACCAGGCAAGCAAAGAATCCGTCGCACAGGGCATTGTAGACGGCATTGCAGAAGGTTTCCAGTTGAAAGCAAATAGCACAGAGCAGAAGCCAGGTAATAAGCCTGCAGAACATAAGAAACCTTCCAAGCCTGCGAAACCAGCACAGCCTGATCAGATCCTACATGTTGGAGAATACTTCACAATTCCAGGAGTGCATAGCGTAGACCAGGTATTGGCCAACATGGATAGCATCTGGTGCGAGGAGATGACCGGGAACGGCGGTAACTCCATTCAGGCGGGACCACTTACCAAATGCGATAAGAACGGTAAGAAAACAAAGTCACAAGTTTTTAGCGTAGGTGATTACTGGAAATGTGACAAGAAATTTAAGGTGCTTGCGGTGGATAAACCTACAAATTCAGTGCAGGCAAATGTCGGAGGTCGTAAAATCTGGTTGTATGCTGGTCCACTGCGTGAAGTCTAATATATGAAATAACCCTACTTCTCTTGACTGAGAGGTAGGGACTTTTTTTGATGATTATTTTCATTTTAATGAAAATAAAAAATTACATTTACAATGCCAAATAATAAAAAATGAATTATAATAAACAGTGATGTATAATTATTCTATAATTTCAAGCAAAATAAATAATTTTGTTTTGCAGTAAAAGGTAAGGAGGAGAAGAAATGGTTGAATATAATGTTTATTGTGATGAAAGCTGTCATTTAGAACATGACAACAGTAATGTTATGGTTATTGGAGCTGTTTATTGCCCTAAAAAGATGGTAAAAAAAATTAATAAAGATATCTATAGCATAAAAGAACGATATGGGCTACCTAAAAACGGTGAACTTAAATGGGTGAAAATATCCAATAGTAATTTTAACGTTTATCGTGCATTGATTGAATATTTTTTCAGCAATAATGATTTACATTTTAGAGCAGTGATAGCAGATAAAACTAATCTGAATCATAAAAAATATTCACAAACCCATGATGATTGGTATTATAAAATTTATTATACTATGTTGAAGAATATTTTTTTGAAAGGGAGTACGTACAATATTTATATAGATATTAAAGATGTATTTTCAAATAAAAAAGCAAACAAACTACATGATGTTTGCTGTAACACATTTTGTGATTTTCAGCATAAAATGATATCAAAAGTACAACCAATACGCTCTAATGAAGTAGAAATAATGCAATTAACCGATATAATAATCGGTGCTATTGGGTATGTAAATAGAAATTTTATAGAGGGGCATAAGTATAGCGAAAGCAAACTAAAAATAATAGAATTAATAAAAGGGAAAAGCGGATATTCTTTAACGAAAAGTAGCTATTATACGGACTTTAAATTTAATTATCTTATCTGGAGTGCTGATTTTTATGACTAAATGCTATTCAGATTTACTAGAGCCTTATGAAGGCGGACAATATAAAATGTATCTTGAAAAGATATATAATATTTATAAGGAGGATTTACTAAATAATGGCGAATTACAACTTAAAGGTAAACCAGTTAAACTTAGGCATCATCCGATGTATAAAGAAAGAGAGGAAAGTTTCTATCACTTAACGCATAGAAAATATGACAAAAATACTTTTAGGCAACCTGACTTTAAAAGGTGCGAAAGAATTAGATGGATAAGGAAAATGATTGAAAATGTTGGTAGATGCAAGTGTTGTGGTGTGAATATTGAGAGTTGTGCTGGTATTTTGATTTGGATAGAAAAATATAAAGGTAGTGATCGTATTCATTTTTATTTAGAGAATGAGAATTTTCTATTAGTTATAGAGAAACGTACAGAATATTATTTAATTATTTCAAGTTTTTATGTTGATTATAATAAAAAGAGCTATTATATTAAAAAATATGAAGATAATAAGGCAGAATATAGCGATATATAAAAACAAAAAACGCCATTTAATAAATTAAATGACGTAATCAGAAACTCCTTCTACATCACGGTAGATGAGCATAAATGGATTATATCCACATACATATTATAAGATAAAATCAAAAAAAATCAATAAATTTTTGCAAAATCACATAATCTTTGTTGATTTTTTATTAGAATTAAGATATTATATACCTTCAGATTTAACTACTCTCCACACCAGAGAGTAGCCTTTTTTGTTAAATATGGAACTTCCAATGTTTTACTACGATAATGATTTGCAATTTTTGAAGAAATGCTATATAATTTCGTAGTCACTCTTTCATACAGTTTATGCAGTGACAATGGGACAAAAGCCGGCTATAAGCCGGCTTTTTATTATCGAATTAAAATTAAGAAAAATTAAATAATTAGAGTTTACATACATGTGAATATGTAATATACTTTTATTGGCTCTCTACCCCTTTCGGAAATACCCCAATATTTTCCCACAGAGAGTCAGGCCGGTGTATACCGGCTTTTTAAATCTGCAAGCAAATGAAATGTTGATTAAATGTAGGTATGGCATAAAGAAAAGAGCGTCAACGTGTAACTCTTTTCAATACTTAGAATTAGAGGTGTGAGTAATAACTATCACTCATTATAATATATGTTAAAACACAAAAAAAGTGCAGAAAAAACAAAATACTTGAAATTAAAAATATATATGATAGAATATTTTCGCCTGTTGAATATTGCCTAGGTATTGAACAAAGGCGGCCACTATCTTTGGCGAAGTTCGGATTTATCCGAACTTTTTTATTATCTTGCTTAATAACACTAAAATATTCATAACGTATTTACAAATGTTCATATAAACTATATAATGATTACGTTGCCGCCCATTAAAAAGAAAGAGATACCTAGGCAGTATTTTGCGGCACTTGACCACCTTAATGGTGGTTTTTTTATTAACGGTTATCAAACGTTTAATCTTTTATCAATAAGTATTATAATAAGCCTAATTAGGCATCTAATTCCTCCATATCATATATTGAGATACGCAGATGTATCTCAATAACACGTAAGGAGGAAATATATATGTGTAACAGATGTGAATGTAATGCTTATGACTTTAACGATTATGATTTTGACAGATTCGAGTGTGATAGAAACCGTAGATGCGATGATGATTTCGGCACAAACGCATTGAACGAAGCAGAACGAGTAGCTCGCAGTACAATGCGTCAACACTGTAGAGAAAATCGCTGTGCACGACAATTTGTACGCTGCATGAGAAATGCCCGGTGCGGATCTAATTGGTAACTTGCACTAAAACTTAATGTATATTTGTTCACTCTGATTTAGCTTTTAACTGTGTATTTGTGATTGCATCAGTAAAAATGTAATTTAAGAGTCTGTATATGAATAGCCAATTTGCTACTCTCCACATTGGAGAGTAGCATTGTTTGTATCAATTCATTTATCATATAATTCGTGATGCTCTATATCGATTGTGTTTGTCTTTGGTGTCCTGCCATTACAGCATTGCATAATAACGGTCAAAGTGGAATTTGTGTTAGGAAATATCTGTACACCGTTGATTATTTCTTTATCAAAATCATCTTTTATAACTTGTACATCATATTGTGCATAAGGACATGTCTGTGGAATGCTATGCAAGGAATGTGTGCTGTCTGGGGTAGGGAGAGTAATAGGTTCACTTAGCCCCTTTTCATCGGTATAACATCCCATTATAAATTTAGAAGCACTGTCTGTTCTCTCATACACTCTTATAGCTGCCTGATTAACAGGAGCACCGTTTGCTTCCATAGTTTCAATTGTTAATGTGCCTGTCATTTCACTCACCTCCGATATAAACTATGCAAAGGCGATTGCGATGTGTCATTAAAAATATATAGTAACCTGTTATCTATATAGATATTTTTATTTATTACTATGAAAATAATAAATTTAATTATGCATATTGGTCTTTATAGTTATACCGCACCACACACTAAGGTTGATATCTAGGCAGTATCTAACTTGCGGTATTGACCACCTATGGGTGGTCTTTTCAAGTGTGAGGGGCATGTTATACTTAAAAAAGGCGATTTGATTATCGCCTGTCATATCACTATAGTTTTACAACCCGGTATTCCCAGTAACCTCTATTACATGGACCTGAATGTATAGGCTCACAGCCAGGGATACGTCCAGAAATATATTTTCCTGTTAATAAATATTTTGCATTAGGTTTCTTTGTTGTTCCCAAAGCTCTTAATGCGATTCTACATACATCCACCTTATTATTTGTAAGGTATTGTACCCCACCACAATGACCAGCAGCAGTAATTATAAAATAAGCGATTTTTTTAAGTAGACCACCTGAGCGAAATTTAGGTGTTTCTGCATTAAATTGGTTTGCGTAGTCCCTAATTACGATGCTATTATCAGATTTATATATTACTTCAACATTATCTTCATATTTCTCAACTAGCTCATTATCTTGATTTTTGTATTTTTCTTCAACTACAGATTGATCAATACCACAAGATTCTGTCGAATTGGTATCAGCCTTTACATTAAAAATTGGTGTTGCAGATAATATCAGCAACATAGATATAAAGATTTTTTTCATTTTTATTTATCTCCCTTTTATTTTATGATTGATATAAAATACAATTATGAAAATTAGTATTGTAAACAATAAAGCAACATAGTTGTTTACAAAAGATAGTCTATATAAAACATTTAAAATAATTAATAAAGCAGCTCCCACCAAACACACAACTGCCATCTTATTGTCTTTACTCATGTAACCTCCTTTCTTCGCTTTTATGTCTATTAGAATTATGTTATTACTATGTTCCCACCCCTTTGCTTTATATAACTAATTTAACAAATCTCTATAAAAAATCAACTATATTTAAGGTTTCTTAAGAAAACGATTTCAGTATTTATGCATTGGAGACATAGCTTCACCTTATTATTCATGATAACATCACTATTTTTTGTAAATAGATTAGCAATAATATATTACCGTTATCTGTAAATAAATCTTTAAGCTTTTAAAAAATATATGGTATCATTGTGTTGGAGGTAAAGTGTATGCAAGAAAAGAGAAGTCCTTTAGAATGTCCGTTTTTAGATTATAAAGGTATTATGTATGTATTAGGTGATGTCTGTAAAAAGAGCCAAGCATATAAGATTATACATGATTTGTTAAATGAAAAAGATGCTAATGGAGATTTACTTATTGACCCTAAGCGGATGCCAAATATCGGTAAATTGATAGTCCCTACAGATATATTCTGTAAAAGATTCGGTATTGATAGAGACAGATATAAATAGTATCTATTGAAAAAAAGGAGCTAATATGTCAAAGAAAACAAGCCCATGTATTTTGTCTGTTGAAGCGGCGGGAGAATTATTAGGCTTAGATGCACAGACTGTTCGTATTTGTATCAGAGCAGGCCATTTTGGAGATTTTGCACGAGCGATAAAAAGCAAACCAACAAATGAATGCTATCTCTATATAATAAGTAAATTCAAACTATATCAATACTTAGGTTTGGATGTTAATTTGTCCACAGAGGAAACTTTGGAATTAGTGAGACAAGGGAAACCTCCTTTTATAGAACAAACATCATACCCTATAAAAGATTTGCTATCTGAAATGAAAAGTAAGGGATGCACACTTTTTGAAAGGAATACTGCAAGCACTGTATCAAGTGTTAGAAAGGTGATAAAGGAATAAACATCATAAACAGAAGTGCAAAAGTTTTCACACCCTGTTTTTTATATATAGTCATCCAAAGATATCCAGATATCTTGTATTCTTTTACAAGCGATGAAATTCGTCGGCTGTATTAGAGCGACAGCAACAAATTAACTGCAACTGGAAAACAGACATAGTTCAGAACGCTGTACGAAATTCGGATGGCGTTTTTTACTGGACGACTTAAAGTCCCTTGGTACCGGAGCGATATTTCCATTCTTCATTCATGTTGAATGGGAAAACCCTTATTAGTCATCAACTACGGATGAATTTCGTTCGCAGTTAATCCCATTTGCCAAGCATGGTGAATGGGATAAGGTTAGCATGGAACGCTTCTTATGACGAAAAAATGACGAAAAAATTTAAAAAAGTGTGTTCTATATGCAATGGATGATAGCGTATGACAGCTATTTATCGTATATGAATACGTATGAATGGTTAAAAGTTGTACGATTCCGACCGGGACCACCATTTGACGAAATGTAACCACTCAGAAATGAGTGGTTTTTTCTATGCTCTGCGGGGAAGGTGCCTTGATTCGAATAGGCTGCTCTTATTCAGCGGCGGAGGAGCTGGGATGTTATCCGTTCACCTTCCGGTTTTCGTCAGGGGATTCCTCATGAAGGGCAAATATTGCGGGGCGAGGCGTTTTATACGCGATAGCTTAACGATATATGGGTAACAGAGGAGGTTGTAGCCTGCGTGAGAAGCTGTGCGGTAAAATTACCATAGACAGCGACCATGAAAAACGATCCATATGTGAAAGGTGTACACTTTTCTTACACAGTCCCTTTCATAGAATGGTAGCTCTTACATTGATTAACATGCAGAAAGCGTATATAATGGTGTTATAAATTACATATGCAGGTTTGCAATCAGCCCGTTTCGATTATGATGTATTCTGTCATGATACGAAGCAGCGGCATAGCTCTACCTTCATTCCTGCAGCTGTTGAACTACATGAAAGAAGGTACCTTATGAAAAAAGGCTGGTTGTTTTCTCTGCTCGGAATTTTTTTATGTCTCATACTACTTGGCGGAGTCACCATCAATTCCATATATCGTGTCCAGCGACATGGACGCCTGATCAATTATACCGGAATCGTGCGCGGAGCTTCTCAGAAACTCGTGAAAATGGAGCTTAATGATATTCATGGGGATGACTTGATAGTGTACATTGATGATATTGTGAACAGCCTTTGTACCGGACGCGGTGCTTATGACCTGCCTTTGCCGGACGATGCTGACTATCTTGACGAGCTGCATCAAACAAAGGAAGCGTGGGAACAGCTGAAACAGCAAATCTATGCTGTCAGAACAAGCAGGAATGATCAAAACGTGAAGCATCAGCTGCTACAGGACAGTGAGGATTTCTTTCAGACAACCAATGATATGGTCTGCGCTGCAGAATCCTTTACCGAGCAGCATGCAAAGCGCCTGATGCTGCTGGATATAATCATGTTTTTGAGTGTGCTCGCTTTATGGGTTTTTATTTTTATAACAAATATTCGTAAAATACTCCGTTTGGAAACCACAAACAGACAGCTGAAGGATACGGCGGGAAGAGACACCCTAACCAAAGCCTATACACTTGAGTATTTCATCACAAGCGCAGAACAGCTTATGAAAAGCAATACGAAGTTTAAATACGCACTGTTCTATGTGGATTTTTCGGATTTCAAATATATCAATGATGTTTTCGGTTATGCGAACGGAGACAATCTGTTGAAGCACTATGCGGCGCTGCTGATAAAGGATAAGGAGCATGATGAACTGGTAGGACGCATCAATGCGGATAATTTTATCATTCTCCGTCATTATAACAGCAGAGCTGAGCTGACAAAACGGCAGTCTGCCGTGGATGCTGCTATTCGTGACTATATGCGCTCTCATCTTGACAGACAGGCGCTCAGTATTTGCTGCGGTATCTGCTGTCTGGAGGATGTCGATGAAAAGCTGAATCTGAATGAATTGCTGAACCGTGCCAATTTTGCGAGAAAAATGGTGAAAAACGGACATGAATTAAACAATTACTGCTTTTATGATGAAAGCATCCGGCAGCATTTACTGGAAGAAAAGTCGATAGAAAGCGGTATGGAGGAAGCTTTGAGTAGTCGCCAGTTTGAAGTGTTTTACCAGCCGAAGGTTTGTATGCGAACCGCAGAGATTGCAGGCTCGGAAGCACTGGTGCGCTGGCGTACGCAAAAGGGCACGTTGCGGATGCCGGATCAGTTTATCCCTGTCTTTGAAAAAAATCGTACCATCCCGCAGCTGGATCAATATGTATTCGAATCCGTATGTGTGTGGTTGCGAAATCTTCTGGATGAGGGTAAGCCGGTGCTTCCCGTATCTATCAATGTTTCACGTCTGCAGTTCTGCAATATGGATTTTGTAGAGACCTATGCAGGCATAAAAAAGCGCTATGCCATTCCGGACGGCCTGCTGGAAATTGAATTTACAGAATCCGTCATGTTTGACAACTGGGAGAGACTGACCTCCATTGTGGATCAGCTGCATTCCTGTGGCTTTGCATGCTCCATTGATGATTTCGGGAAGGGCTATTCTTCTCTGGGAATGTTTAAAAATCTGAATGTGGATGTATTGAAAATTGATGCGCTGTTTTTCCATAATCTGGAGACAGAGGAAAAGGATCGGCTGCTGGTTGAAAGCATCATTCAGCTTGTACGGCAGTTTGGTGTGAAAACAGTGGCAGAGGGGATTGAAACCAGGGAACAGATTGAAATTCTAAAGCATATGCGCTGTGATTATATTCAGGGCTATGTTTACTATAAGCCAATGCCGCAAAAGGAATATGAAAAGCTGCTGTTGCAGTTGTTTCCTCTTTGCGCACAAGAAGCGGTAACGGTATGTCCGGTTTGAAGACAGGAGGAATGCCTATGCAGGCTGGGGATTGTTTGCAAATTCTGCGTGAGATAAAGGATGTTTCCTTTGCGAGCGTTGATGAACAGGGGAATCCGCAGGTCAGAATCATTGATGTTATGCTTGTAGAGGGTGATAAGCTGTATTTCTGTACTTCAAGAGGGAAGGATTTTCACAGGCAGATGCTTCAGCATCCGCAAATCGCGATTACCGGAATGAACAGCGCGTATCAGATGGTGCGCCTGCAGGGGCGCTCGATTCGTCTGTCACAGCAGGAGTATTGGATTCATCGTATTTTTGATGAAAACCCGTCTATGAAGGACGTCTATCCCGGTAATTCGTTCAGCATACTGGATGCCTTTGTGGTTTGTGATGCACAGCTTGAATTCTTTGATCTTGGAAGACAGCCGATCGAACGCCGATATTTTACAATCGGTGAAGCATCGATGCCGAAAAAGGGGTTTATGATACAGGAGAGCTGTATCCAATGCGGAAGCTGTATTCGTCATTGTCCGCAGCAGTGCATTGTGTGTGGGGAACCCTGCTATATCCGGCAGAACAATTGCCTGCATTGCGGTCTGTGCGCAGAGGTTTGTCCAGTTCATGCGATCATCAGAAGATAAAGGCAACTCCTGTTTCTGTTGCAATGAGAAAAATGTGTGAATTTGCATGAGAATCAGGGTTAAGAAAAATGTAGTTGTCATGCAGCAATGAAGCGGTTTCATCTTTTACTGCTGTTCTCATTCATTAAGCACGGATAACAGCAGATTATTCTTAAAAAAATCAGGTTTTTTCCTGATATATGTGACATCTGTGTGATAATGTGCTATGATATTACTATCGCCGCTGTTATTTCAAATAGAAAGAGATACCTAGGCAAAGGAAGCGGCAGTCATCCGAAAGGATGACTTTTTTCGTTTGCAGGGGGATTCACCTGTCGTTCGCCTTTTATAAAAAATAGGAATCGTTCAGAGCTATCCGGATCGAGAACGGTAAGCTGCAGTATTAGCAGAGGGAAAAGAATCAAGTGTACGGGCTTGTAGAAAATAATGCACCTGATCTTTTTATATTTGCAGACTATCCAAATGTGTATCCCTGTCTGACTGCCCTGAATCGGTTGTCCTATAAATAGCCATGATGAAAGAAGCATACAGCAGGATAGGACTTATTTATATGGGGAATGATTGCTGGCGACCTTAATTTCGATAAATATTTTTATGTATTGCTTGACAATTCTTTCTCGATACTGTACTATTGTATTAGGTAGTTAATACAGTGATACACAAACCATTTACGAGGGAGGAATTATATGTTCTGGAAATTATGCAAGCATGAGCTGAAATGCTCATATCGAAGCTTTCTTGTTTTATATGCCATCGTCATGGTGGCGGCACTTCTGATGAATCCTAGGAATGAGGGAATGATAACCAACATTGCAGCAATTGTCTATATTATCATGAGTGTGGTTATGTTCATCATGTGTGTTGTCGTCATTATTAAGAATTACAGCAATTCGATGTTCTCCAGGAATTCGTATCTGACGCATACCCTGCCTGTCACAAGCACACAGCTGCTGTTGACAAAAATTCTGAGTGCGGTGTTCTGGATCATTGTTTCCGTGTTTGTCCTGTTTCTGTCGATGCTGATTATCGGTCTGCGTGTCAGCGGCTTTGATTTTTCAGCAATTACAGAGACGCTGCAGCAATTCTTCAGCACAGTGATTGCAGTGGATTCTCTGCTGTATCTGTTCTATATGATTGTCGGTACGGCAGAATCCGTGGCCTTGGTCTATCTGGTTATGAATATAACACATACCACCTATGTACCGCGATATCGCACGGCAGTTGCCATTCTGCTTTATATTCTGATATCCTGGATACTCAGCTTTGTGTTTGATCGGATATTACTTGCTCCGTTTCATCTTGCCTCCGATGATTTTGCCGGCACGATCATGGGGATGTTTATGGGAATGCAGGTGGAATACCAGTTCATGGCAGGTGTGGGCATCATGATTGTGAAATCCCTGCTGCTTCTCAGCCTGTTCTTCTTCGGAAGCAAATATATCCTGGATCATAAACTGGAAATAGAATGATGAATGACCTGAAGGAGAGAGCACTGATCATACTGATTATTCTGCTATTCTCGTTCTGGTATGTATTTACCGGATATCTGCTGCTGGATTATTTCAGAATCGGATGGCCAATCTATATCGTAGGAGCACTGCTGCTGGGAATTATCATCATAGCAGTACTGCAAACAGTGAAACGAATGAAAAACGGAGAGTATTAGGAAGGAAGTGAACCTGCATGAATTTTGATTCCAAGATGCCGATCTATCTGCAGATTATGGATGAAATAAAGCGATGGATCGTTACAGATGTATATCAGCCTTCTCAGAAAATTCCTTCTGTCCGTGAACTGGCTGTGGAATTTGGTGTCAATCCGAATACGGTACAGCGTGCGCTGAGTGAACTGGAGCGCAGCGGTCTAGTGGCGAGTGAACGCACGAGTGGCAGATTTATCTGCAACGATACAGAAATGATACGGAAATTAAAGGAAGATGTAATCTGTAGAAAAACAGATATGTTTATTGAAGAAATCCGTCAATACGGATGTGATGATGAAGCCATCATCGCCACAGTGGAAGAGAGGTTGCACAATGGAAAAGCTGATTGAAATAAGCGGGCTTAGCAAAGCCTATGGGAAAAAGCAGGCCCTGCATAATGTGGATATGGTTTTTGAGGGAGGGCAGATCATCGGTCTGCTCGGTCCTAACGGAAGTGGAAAGACAACGCTTTTAAAGGTTATGACCGGACTGCTGAAGGATTATGACGGTGTCGTAAAAATCGATGGAACATGCATCGGGGCAGAGACGAAGGCGATGGTGTCCTATCTGCCGGATGAGCCGTATTTCTCAGACTGGATGAAGGTGAAGGATGCACTGGCTATTTTTGTCGATATGTATGCGGATTTTGATCTGGATAAATGCCTGACGATTATGCGGCGTTTTCAAATTGATGATGGAATGCGCATCAAGACGATGTCTAAGGGGACAAAGGAAAAGTTTCAGCTGGCTCTGGTAATGAGTCGCAAGGCAAAAATCATCGTACTGGATGAGCCGATTGGCGGTGTCGATCCGGCCGCAAGGGAAGTGATTCTGGATACAATTCTGGAAAATTATTCTCCGGAGCAGACGATTCTTATTGCAACGCATCTGATTGCGGATATCGAACGTATCTTCAGTACAGTTGTCTTCATCAAAAACGGACAGATTGTCTTGAACAGTGAAGTCGAGGATGTGCGTCAGGAAACAGGAAAATCCATTGATGAACTGTTCCGTGAAGAATTCCGTTACTAAATAGTTGCTTGCTTTTCAACCATACAGGTATCAAGGAGATTTCCATCTGCGCTTTTCGTTCAGTGAAATGGGAATCTTTTTTTATTTTGCGAACTGCCTGTATATAATGTGTACAGCAGCTATGTCTGAAGCGGTGACTATGCCCGTATGCATTATCGGGCATATACGGTTGTGTATCACATGGAAGGCACGGTAGGTTATTGGACCATGGCTCGTACAAGCAGTATACACAGGCAAAAAGCTTAGCACATTATGCGATTGTCCTGCATTGCTGTATATGAAGAAGAGGGTACGATGAAGGCATCATGCAATTATAAAACTTCAAAACATCCTTCAGTATGCGATTGTTTGCACAGCATTGCAGACACAGCTTCGAAAAAGTGGGAAAATCCACAGTATTTTCTCTGTTCAAGGGCTTTTAAACACGATATAATAATGCAGTATATGAGTACATGAATTGATCTTGTTTGGGAGGTACATATGAAATATGATTTTGATACGGTTCTGTCGAGAACGGGAACCGGATGTATCAAATGGGATAAGCCCTTTGCTTGCAGTGATGAACAGACGGTGCTGCCTCTATGGGTGGCGGACATGGATTTTCCCTGCAGCACAGAGATACAGGAGGCCCTGCACCGTCGTGTGGAGGAGCAGATTTACGGATACTCCTGCGGCTTTGATGATGCATACAGAAACAGTGTAACTGGATGGTTTCAGCGTCGCTTTCAATGGACGATTGCGGCAGATTCCATCTTTTATGCAGGGGGAGTCGTTCCAGCTATCGCCTATCTTTTGGAAATTCTGAGTGAGGAGGGTGACAGCATACTGATTCAGCCGCCGGTATATTATCCGTTTCGCAATAAGATTCTGGCAACCAGGCGCTGTGTTGTGGAAAGTCCCCTGTGCATTACGGATGGAGTCTACACGATTGACTTTGCGGATTTAGAGGAAAAGCTGGCTGCGGATGAGGTAAAGGGAATGATTTTGTGTTCTCCGCATAATCCGGTAGGCCGGGTATGGTCAAAAGAAGAGCTGCAGCAGGTGGCTGATCTTGCGCATATCTATGGAAAATGGATCATCAGTGATGAAATTCACTGTGATCTGATACGGGAGGGAATTCATCATATCCCGTTACATACGCTGGTTCCGGAATATAAGGATGAAATCATCGTCTGTACAGCGCCCAGCAAAAGCTTTAATCTGGCAGGTCTGCAAAACAGTAATATCATCATCACAAAGCCGGAATATCAGCAGCGCTGGAAGGAGTTTGTCGGAAACCGACTGTCTTTGAACAGCTGCAATTCCTTTGCATTAGCGGCAACGAAGGCGGCATATAATGAAAGTGAAGACTGGTTGAATCAGGTGAATTCCTATATCGATCAGAATATTCGCTATGCATGTGACTATCTGGAAAAAGAGCTTCCGCAGGCTGTTGTTTCCCCCTGCGAAGGAACCTATCTGTTGTGGGTGGATGTCCGTGCGTACTGTCCTGACGAGAGGCAGCTCGAGAAGCGGATGCGACAGCAGTCTCTGATTTTGGATGAAGGCTATCTGTTCGGTGCACAGGGAAAGGGCTTTGAGCGTATCAATATGGCTGCACCGCGTTCTCTGATTGAAGAATGCATGCGCCGGTTTGTCAAAGCGGTGTCGGGGGAAGCTATAGAATAAAATGAAAAAGAGCAGCTGCTTTCTTCGAAAGAGGCTGCTGGAAAAGGAAAGGAAAATGGTATGCTGTATCTTGAATATATCGTATTGGCGGCACTGGTGGTGTTTTTGTCTGTACGTCTGTCGTATTACGTTGATTGTCTGGATAAGAAAACAAATCTGTCCGGTGCGTTTATAGGAGGTGTCATGCTTGCGGCTGTGACCTCTCTGCCTGAATTATTTACATCTCTGACTGCGGTTCTGGCACTGGATCAGCCGGATCTGGTACAGGGAAATGTGCTGGGTAGCAATATCTTCAATCTCTGTGTCATTGGAGGACTGATGCTGTTTACATCCCGCCGTTATCAAAGAGCCACACTGTCAAAATCACACAGCAAGACGCTGTGGTTCGGTCTGGTCATGTATGCCCTTGTATTTGCGGCCATCATGATGCCGAAGGAGGTTGGGTTCAGTTTTCTGAAGGTTAACCTGATGTCCGTTCTCATTCTGCTTGTGTATGCGGTAAATGTGAAATTCATGGGGAATGATGACAGCGGTGATGTGGAGGAGGAAGTGTATATCTCGCTGAGTGTAAGGCAGATTGCTGTTCGGTTTATCTGTTACAGTGTGGGACTTGTTATCGTAAGTATCCTGCTGACAACGGTAACGGACCGCCTTGCGGAGGAGCTGCAGCTGGGGGCTACGGTTGCCGGGGCAATCTTCCTGGGAGTGGCTACCTCACTGCCGGAGCTGAGTGCTTCTGTCAATCTGGTACGGATTGGAAATTTCAATGCATCCTTCGGTAATATCGTCGGCAGTAACCTGTTCAATTTTATCATACTCTGCTTTGCGGATGTTCTCTTTACGCAGGGAAGCATTTATGTCAATGAACCGCAGGTAATGAATCTGCTCGGCTTTGGTGCGTTTTCCATGGTCTGTACACTGGTGGTTATATATGGAAAGAAGCATCGCGCCCTGGTTCTGTTGGCGAGTGTGGCGATACTCGGCTCTTATGTCACAAGCATTTTACTGTCCATGTAATAAATAGCGGAGGGTATGGCTGTTTCTATGTTTTTTATGCTTTGAAAATAGAATAATCAGGAGGATCAGGTTCGTCTTTATCATGTACCTGATCTTTTTTTCTGTATATTTATCATCCTGCCTGTTTTTCGAATATGCATTTATACATTCATTTTTTGTACGGTTATGCAGATCGTGGTGGATAGGAATGACAGACAATGGCTTTGTTAATCTACTGAAACCATCTTGACAGAATGACCGGGATACGATAAGATAAACATAAATTAAACAGTGTTTAATTTATTAAGAGGTGATGACTGTGAGAACATTACGATTGAATGATACGGAATATGCGTTTTGCGATGAATTGGGGATGGAGACAGTGGATGTCAGAGAGTTGAAGCTGCAGGGCTGTATGGGATGTGGAGCCTGTGAACGTCGCATACATCATGGTGGTGAATGTGCAGTTGCGGATGATATGCAGATGCTGTATCCCAAAATCGCGCAATGTGAAAAGCTGGTCTTCATATGCCGGCAGAGCTTTGGGTGCTGCAGTCCGAAGTGCAAGCGCATTTTGGATCGTATGGCGGTGCTTGGCTATCCGGAATATACCGTAAAAAACAGGGAGCTGACCAAGAAGGGATGGAAAATACCGCTGCGTGAAATCGAATTTCTTCTTTACGGAGAGGCGACGCCACAGGAGCTGGCATTGTTTGAGGAATGGCTGGAGGAGATCCATGGTATTACCGGGGGTACGCTCATGCGTGTACAGTATATTGGTGAGGAGGCAGCACTATGTCCATACTGATTTTGAATCTGAGTCCGCGCAGGCTTGGAACCAGTGCCCTGTTGGGAAGACTTATGCAGGAACAGCTCGGTGAGCAGACGCAGCTGTGGAGCTGTCTGGATATCGAGGCTGCATGGGACAGCTTTCTGGAAGCTGCAGGGCTGGCAGATACATGGATTTTTATCACTCCCTGTTATGTGAACGCTATCCCGGGGGATGCAGTAGAGGTACTGGCTAAGCTGCATCAGGCAGAGCTGTCGAGAAACAAATATGTATATGCAATCGCACAGGGTGGAATGCCATACACTCATACGCATCACTGCTGTATCGGCAATATCGAGCTGTTTGCAAAGGCGATGCAGCTGCGCTGGATGGGCGGCTTGGTTATCGGGGGAGGGGCAATCATTGACGGTGTTACATTGAAGCGTCTTCCCAATGCGGTACCGGTGGAGCATTGCCTGCAGAAGCTGATTGCCTGTATACAGCATAAAACGAAAGTTGACAGCTTGCTTTCAAAGCAGGCGGAAATGAAAATCCCAGGCTTTGTAGCCCGTCTGATGTGTTTGAAAATGAATCATACGATTCACAAGCAGCAAAAGAAAATCAAAGCAGACCGCCATATCTGCTTTTATGCAAAGGAGGAGAAGCATGCGCGTAAAGGATGAGGAACAGATAGCATCACGCAGGGCGCTTATCATGCGTGCAGCCAGAGAAATCATGGAAACGCAGGGAATGGAGGCTTTAAGCATTCGTAAAATAGCGGCGATGATACAGCAGACACCCGGTATTATTTATCATTATTTTTCCGGGAAGGAGGAGCTGATGCTTGCGGTCGTACAGGAGGGATATCAACATATCCTGTGCATCATACAGCAGACCATGGCATCTGAAAAATCTCCCGCTGCCCAACTGCGAGCCACGTTGTTTGGTTATGTTAGAGGGATGCTGGAGGATCCGCTGCTTTATCAGGTCGTCATGCAGAGCAAGCTTCCTTCCGTACAAAAGCAGACTGCAATTTTGCAGGAAAATCTGCGCCAGCATCGAAAAAGTATTGCTATGCTGTGCACCTGTCTGGAGGAAGGCATAGCATGCGGAGAGTTCAGTGTGGAGCAGGTAGAGCTTCGCGCACAAGGCATCTGGTGCTGTGTATACGGTCTTTTGGAGCGTATCCTCATAGAACAGCCGGTGCCTGCATACCGGGATAAGGTCATTGAGGAAGTGCTGGATTTGATCATGGCATCTCTGCGACCGCATGAAACAGCATAGGAAGCAGAGCAGTCAGAAACGCAGGCATATGACAGAGACAGTATCACGATCTATGAGGCAGCCTGCAGAAAGCAGGGGAATGGAGAACAAATGAAAACACTGATTATTTATAAAAGTAAGCATGGCACCGGGAAAGAGGTGGCAGCGTATCTGCAGCAAAAGCTTTGCGCAGATTTACAGGAAGCAGACCCTGCACTGTCGTGGGAAGGCTATGAGCGCATTGTATGTGTTGGAAGCATTTATGCCGGCAGGCTGGCAAAGCAGCTGCTTGCCTGCATTCGTGCAAATACGAAGGAGCTGGCAGGGAAAAGCGTCGGTATGCTGCTGTGCGGTATGAGCGATGCTGCACCGGAAAAAATCATCACAGAAAATCTGGGAGAAGCATGTTATCGGCAGCTTGCCTTTTCTGTGAATATCGGCGGCAGACTGGACTTTCAGAAGCTGGGCTTTCTGGAAAGAAAAATCATCCGCATGGTGAATAAGCAGGAACATCTGTATGAGGATAAAGACGCTGTACTTGTAGACCGCCTGCGCTGGGATACGATTGACAGTGTCATTGCAGGGCAGACTCATGAAGCGTAAGCTCATCAAGGCTCTGGTGGTACTGATTCTTCTTGGCGCGGGAGGGATTGCTTATCAGTTCTATCAGACGAAGCAGCAAAGTGATGCGCTCGCATTTGAAGCCGTGGATATGAACCGTCTGCAGGATGGCAGCTATGAGGGAGAATGTCAGACTGGTCTGGTGCAGGTACGGCTGCGGCTGCGGATTCAGAATGCTGCCATACAGAGAATTGAACTGCTTCAGCACGATAACGGTATGGGGAAAGATGCTGAGCGTATTCTTGAAGATATTCAAAAGCAAAACAGTACGGTTGTCGATGATGTTTCCTCTGCCACCATATCCAGCAGAGCAATTCGCATGGCGGCACAGAATGCACTGAAAAAGGCGGCTCTGCCGCAGTAAAGCAGCCTTCCGCATTCCACCAGTGAATGGGGAACGCAAAGTCCGATTGGGATGAGCCAGTGCGGCTAACTGCTTAAACAGCGATATACGGATACATCCGAAAACGACGGGATGTATCCTTTTTATGTGCAGGGAAGAAAAATCTTGCGCCTGATCCATTACGGCACATGAGGATTGCTTTTTGCAGCCTGCGCAAGATGTTGTGAAAAGCGCAGCGGATATACGCAGTAAAAAGGGAGCGTCAGCTGAACATCGCATGCGTCGTGAACAAAATGGTCGCGCGTGGTTTGAATATGACACATCCGGAAAATGAGCGATAATTTTACTTTTTCAAAGGGGCGAAATATGCTATCATATAAGGAGCGGAAAAGAGGGATTCAATGGAACTGAAACTGATTGATTTAGTGAGAAAAATGGAACAGAACAATCCGGATCTGGAGTATTTTGAACAGGGTACCTTTACCATGAAGCCGGTATATATGAAGAAGTCCAATGTTATCAAAATGGAAATCTCTCTGCCGAAGCCACTGCCGTTTCAGGTATGGGATGTTTTCTGTATGCGTTTAACAAAGCTGACACGCTGCAGTGTGGATTTGCATATCACAGCTGAAAAGGCCGAAGCGGAGCTGCTGGAGGTATCCAGCTATATCGAACGCTTTGTCTCCCGGCATATGCAGCTGAAAATATTTCATGAATCACTGCCGACCATCAATGAACAGAAATATCTTGTCTATCAGATTCTGGATGAGCAGGAACGCGACCGGGCGATCCAGAATAAGCATTTGCTGCAGGAATTTCTGGAGCGCTGCGGCTTTCAGCTGGAAATTCATGTTGAGGAAATGAAAAAATCCGCACCGATTCCGACGGTCACGGTGAAAAGTGAGGCGGCAGCGAAGCCGGTGAAGGTGTATGAGGAAAAGAAAAGCTATAATTTTAAGCCGAAGGGGAAAAAGGGGCTGGACCAGTATGTGCCGTTTTCCATTCATGATATAACGGAAGAATGCCACGGTATCCGTATCCATGGTAAGATCTTTGAAACGGAAACACGAACGCTGCGCAATGGACGTGATATCCAGATGCTGTGGATCGGGGATGACGACGATGCCATCATCATGAAGCGGTTTGAACGCGGTGCCGTCACAAAGGAAGTACTGGCGGAAATAAAGAACGGAGACTGTGTCGTAGCCTATGGTAAGGCGGAATACGATGCCTATACCCGGGAGCTTGTCTTTATGCCTGACGTGATTGAAAAGGTTGCGGAAGTAAAGCGTGTGGATGAAGCAGAGGAAAAACGTGTGGAGCTGCATGTGCATACCAAGCTTTCGGAAATGGACGGTGTCTGCAATATTGAAGAATACATCGATCAGGCGAATGCGTGGGGAATGGATGCCATCGCCATTACTGATCATCTTGTCGTACAGGCCTTTCCAAAGGCACAGCATAAGGTGGAGGCGATCAATAAGGGCAGAGAAACACCGTTTAAAATGATTTACGGTCTGGAAATGAATATGGTGGATCCTGCACTGCAGATTGTTCGTAATATTCAGGACATTGAACTGGAAAAGGGGACCTATTGCGTATTTGACCTTGAAACAACCGGTCTATCCAGCCGTTTTGATCACATTATCGAATTCGGCGGGCAGATCGTTAAGGATCGTGCCTGTATAAAGAGTCTGCAGCTGTTTATCAAGCCGCCGGTGGCGCTGAGTGCCTTTACCACGGAGCTGACCGGTATTACGGAAGAGCATATGAAGAATGCGAAATCCTTTGCGGACAGCATAGATGAGATTCTCGACTTTATCGGGGACAGTATCCTGGTGGCACATAATGCGACCTTTGACTATAACTTTCTAAACGATGAGCTGGCAAGAATCGGACGTCCCCCAATCATGAATCCTGTGATTGATACACTGGATCTTGCCAGAAGCATGCAGGCGGACCGTAAGGGCTATCGGCTGGGGCAGATTGCCCGTTCCTATGGCATTCGATACGATGAGGATGTTGCTCACCGTGCCGATTATGATGCGGAGGTTCTTGCGCAGACCTATATGAATATGCTGAACGATTTGAAGCATATCAAAAACCTGCAGGAGCTTCAGGATATGCAGACAGCAGAGAGCTTTCGCAAGGTGCGTGTCAAGCATGTGACGATACTGGCGAAAAATATGGCGGGACTGAAGGAGCTGTTTGAGCTGGTGACGCTTTCCCATACCAGCTATCTTGCCTACAGCAGTAAAAGTACAAACAATATCGTAGCGGAGCCTAGAATTTTGCGAAGCGAAATTGAAAAGCGGCGTATCAACGGCAATCTGCTCATTGGCTCCAGCTGTCTGAACGGCGAAGTGTTTGACATGGCACAGACCCGCAATGAACAGACACTGGAGGAGGTTATGCAGTTTTATGATTACATAGAGCTGCAGCCGCTGGAAAACTACCGCCACCTTGTGGAACGTGATTCCATTTCCAGTATGGAGCGGTTAAAGGAAATTCTGACATCCATTGTGAATGCAGCCGATAAGCTGGATAAGCTTCTGGTTGCCAGCGGAGACTGTCATTATGTACAGCCCGGTGAGAAAATGATTCGTGATATTTATATTTCCTCACAGGCGATTGGCGGTGTCCGTCATCCTCTCTATATCTACAATCAGGAAAAGCGTCGGAAATTCAAGGCGCCGGACCAGCACTTCCGTACAACGAAGGAGATGCTGAAGGAATTCGCATGGCTGGGAGAACAGCGCGCCTATGATATGGTTATTAAAAACACCAAACGGATTGCCGATATGATCGGGGAAGTGAAGCCTGTCAAGGATCGTCTGTATCCGCCGGATATCGAGGGCTCTGATCAGAAGCTTACGGATATCTGTTATGAAAATGCTCATAAAAAATACGGACCGGTGCTTCCCGAAATCGTGGAAAAGCGCCTGGAAAAGGAGCTTGCAAGTATCATCGGACACGGCTTCTACGTTGTTTACTATATTTCCCATCTGCTGGTTAAAAAGAGTCTGAATGACGGGTACCTGGTAGGCTCTCGTGGATCGGTCGGCTCCAGCTTTGTTGCGACGATGTCGGAAATAACCGAGGTTAACCCGCTTGCACCGCATTATGTATGTCCGAAGTGTCATTATGTGAAATTTTATACGGACGGAAGCGTGGCAGATGGCTTTGATCTGCCGGATATCATCTGTCCAAACTGTGGAGAAACCATACGAGGGGACGGACACGATATTCCGTTTGAAACCTTCCTTGGCTTTGAAGGGGATAAGGTTCCCGATATCGATTTGAACTTCTCCGGTGATTATCAGCCCAATGCCCACGCCTATACAAAAGAGGTGTTCGGGGATGATCATGTGTACCGTGCAGGAACGATCGGTACCGTTGCGACGCAGACAGCGTTTGGTTATGTGAAGGGATATGAGGAGGAAATGGGCATTGAAGGCAGTATGCGAAATGCACAGGTCCTGCATCTGGCGAAGGGCTGTGAGGGAGTGAAGCGTACGACCGGGCAGCATCCGGGTGGTATTATCGTCATTCCGCTGGATTTGGATGTTCATGATTTTACACCGGTACAATACCCTGCCAACAACCCGTATGCGGAGTGGAAGACCACCCACTTTGAATTCCACGATATCCATGACAATGTTTTGAAATTTGATATTCTGGGACATGTCGATCCGACCGCAATGAAGATGCTGGAGCGGATGAGCGGGATTGATCCGACGACGATTCCGATGAATGATCCGGAAACGATGAGTGTTTTCTCCAAGGTGGATGCCCTGAAGATTGATACGAGTAAATCCTGTGAGGAAACCGGAGCAGCCGGATTACCGGAGTTTGGAACGCCGTTTGTGCGCGGTATACTGGAGCTGACGCGCCCGACCACCTTTGATGAGCTTTTGAAAATATCCGGTCTGAGCCATGGTACTGATGTCTGGCTGGGAAATGCGAAGGATCTGATCGACAACGGAACGTGTACGCTGAAGAGTGTCATCGGATGTCGAGATGATATCATGGTCTATCTGCTGCACAAGGGACTGCGGCCGAAGCTTGCCTTTACCATCATGGAGAGTGTGCGTAAGGGGAAGGGCTTGAAGGATGAATGGATTCCGGAAATGAAGGCCAACGGTGTGGAGGACTGGTATATTGATTCCTGTCTGAAAATCAAGTATATGTTCCCGAAGGCACATGCGACAGCCTATGTTATGATGGCGATTCGTATCGCATGGTTCAAGGTGCATCGTCCGCAGGTGTATTACTGCATGTTCTTCTCGATTCGCTGTGATGCCTATGATATTGAAACAATGATTAAGGGAGAACAGGCAATACGGCGCCGGATGCAGGAAATCAGCGATATGCTGAAAAATAATGAAACGAAAAAGGATGTTTCCAAAAAGGATAAGGATACCTTCAATACACTGGAGCTTGCTCTAGAAATGAACCTGCGGGGCTATTACTTTACCAATATTGATATCATGCGCTCAGCATCCCGTGAGTTTATCGTCGATCCGGAGAATGCGAACTACATCATTCCGCCGTTTACCAGCATCGACGGACTTGGTGAGAACGTTGCGGATACGGTTGTGGAGGCACGAAAGCAGGGAGCCTTCCTTTCCAAGGAGGATTTACAGCGGCGTACGGCATTGAGCGGAACACTGGTGAAGAAGATGGAGAGTATGGGAGTTCTGGAGGGAATGCAGGATGAAAATCAGATGTCTCTGTTTTCCTTTTAAGCGTTAAGGAATCCATCGACTCGCAAAACAACACTTCCGTGTTGTAGGATGAACAGGCATATGCCTGTTTTTCTTCGCCCTTACAAAAGAGCATTTACTCGTAAATTGCACCTGTACAGGCTGAACGGTGTGACTGCTGACAGCTTCGGCCGTATAAGAATCGAGTGGCAACGGGAAGTAATTTGTAAAAGGGAGATACGAATGCTATAATTTTAGAGAAAGAAGGATGAGATTTGTGAAAGAGAGAAAACATGGAAGTACGCTTCATATTCTGCATAGTGCAGGAAATTTTAAATATGTATTGATTGGGGAAGGGCTTGCGGCCGGTCTTTGTGCCGGTCTGATTGCCGTGCTGTATCGCATCATTCTGGGCTACGCGGAGGATTTTGTTGCGGCTGCGGTTGCATTTATCCGCACCGACTGGACGCATATTGTGTTGTGGTTTGCTTTTCTGCTCATACTGGGATTTCTGGTTGCGCAGCTCTTGAAGGCGGAGCCGTTGATCTCCGGTAGCGGAATTCCGCAGGTGGAAGGAGAAATCATGTCCTTTATCGACCAGCAGTGGACGCGTGTGCTGCCTGCGAAGGTGATTGGCGGAACGCTGTGTGCCTTCGGCGGTCTGTCTCTGGGAAGGGAAGGCCCCAGCATACAGCTGGGAGCGATGGCAGGAAAAGCGATTGCAAAGCTGTTTCACCGCGTAAAGATGGAAGAGCGTCTGCTTTTGACCTGCGGGGCTGCGGCAGGACTGGCTGCAGCATTTAACGCACCCCTTGCCGGTGTGATGTTTGCACTGGAGGAGATTCATAAAAATTTCAGCGTGTCGGTATTGATTTCCGTCATGTGTGCGAGTGTGAGCGGAGATTTTCTATCCCGCAATGTGTTCGGTCTGGCTCCGGCATTTCATTTTGAAGTCCTGAACACCTTTCCGCTTGGCTATTACTGGATGCTGATTCTGCTGGGAATCGTCTGCGGCTTGTTTGGAGTACTGTACAATAAATCCACGATGAGGGTGCAGGCACTGTTTGCAAAAAGCGGTCTGCGGCATTACGGTGTGATGGTGGCAATGCTGCTGTCCGGTGTGCTTGCCCTGTGTCTGAGCGATGTGCTTGGCAGCGGACATGCGATGATCGAAATGCTCAGTGAGAATCCTGTCATGATGCTTCGCACACTGTTTCTTTTGCTGGCAGTGAAATTTGCGTTCTCCCTTATCAGCTTCGGCTCCGGAGCCCCGGGCGGTATTTTCTTCCCGCTGCTTGTCCTTGGCAGCTTTACCGGGGCAATTTTCGGGAATATCGCCGTACAGGTGTTCGGCTTCTCTGCCGGCTATATGAATAATATAATCATTATGGCGATGGCAGGGGCATTTGCCGCTATCGTTCGCGCACCGATCACCGGAATCATTCTGATAGCAGAGATGAGTGGTACCTTGACGAATCTTCTGCCACTGGCGGTGGTATCGCTGATCAGCTATCTGTGCGCCAGTCTGTTGAACTGTGAGCCGATTTATGAAAGCCTGCTGCACAATCTCCTTGTGAAAAACGGTGTGAATCTTTCTGCCTTCCATGGAGAGCGCCATCTGGTGGAAGCCGTTGTAGAGCTGGGAAGTCCGGTCTGTGATCAGGCAATATGCGATGTGAAGTGGCCGAATAAGTGCCTGCTGATCAGCATTGAGCGGCAGGGGAAGGAGCTTCTGCCGAAAGGAAGTACTGTGCTGCATACCGGGGATAAGCTAATCGCCTTACTGGATGATGAGGATGCCCCCTATATTCAGCATCAGCTGGAAAAATGCTGTAGCTCAAAGCTGGAATAAAGAAGCGTATGGAAGCAGAAGGAATACGGTATACAGCTGGTTCATGAGACAGATGAACAGGAGAACTCCTAAGAAAATCATACAGCTTGTTCCTGTATGCAAGAGAATTATGAAAGTAGCGCAATCTGGAAGCAGGGGAAAGACATATGCTTGTGAAGGAAGAAAATGGAGGCGTTTATGAAGCTGGTTTATAAAAATCTTACCATCTGCAGCAAAGCGGAAGGAAGTATTCCTGTATGTGATACAACCTGTGTACCTCAGCTGCAGGAAAATCTAATGAACAGCACTTTGCAGCTGTATCTGCTGCTGGATACCATTTATGCCGGCTATATGCAGGTGACGCTTCAGTCTGCACGCACGGTGACGATCGCAATGCGGCTGGCGAATATCGGAAAGGATTTTGCACTGCTGCATCGACAGTATGTGTATATGCTGCTGTTCTACGTCCTGTATCGCTGGGATATCAAGCAGGTGATGATGGAGGTGGATGCAAAGGAGCAGCAGCTGCAGGAAAATCTTGTTCAGCTGGGCTTTCAAAGAATCGAATATGAGCAGGAACATCCTGCCATAGCAAAGACCCCTCTTCTGTACCGATTACAGAAGTCTGATTTCAATCGTACAGATAATCAGGATGCAACGGAACTGCAGAAGCTTTCTCTGGAACAGCTCTGGGAACTGTTTCCGATTGTCATACGACCGTATAATGAGCAATATACAGCATGGTATGATGCGCAGCGTCTTCACCTTCAGGAGCTGCTGAAAGCCTCCATTGTAAGGATGTCCCATATCGGAAGTACAGCGGTGAAAGGACTGGAAGCAAAGCCCTGTGTGGATATTCTGCTGGAAACGGATACCCGCCATCCGCAGAAGCTGATCGAAACGCTTACACGGGACGGCTGGATACTGATGTCGAGAAAACAGGAGGAGCAGGGGGATATCCTATGCTTCAATAAAGGCTACACGGCCCTTGGATTTACGGAGAAGGTATATCATCTGCATGTACGCTATCCTGCAGCATGGGGAGAGCTTTATTTCTGTGAGTATCTGCGTACCCATGATGCGGTGTGTCGCAAATATGCAGCCTTGAAAAAAGAACTGGCACAGACCTATCGCAGAGATCGGGATGGATATACACAGGCAAAAACAGAATGTATTGAGGAAATTACAAAACTGGCCCGTGCAGAGCTTTCTGATAAATTCATCATCAAGTGAGGAAATCGCAGAGAACGCAGCTTTTGATGCATTTCTTCCATATACGTCACATAACTGGAAAATTAAGGAAAATCCGTCGAACCCGGCAGGATAAAATCCTTAATTTTTTTAATTCTTTATGTACAAAACCATAGCCAGAGGGTATAATGGTGGTATAAAGTAGCAGAAAGTGGTAGATAGTGGAGGTGAAGGGCATGTTCATGGGTGAATACGCACATAATATTGATAAAAAAGGGCGTATCATCATTCCTGCAAAGTTTCGTGAGGAGCTGGGAGATCATGTCATCATCACACGCGGGCTGGACGGCTGTCTGGCTGTTTACACAAAAGAGCAGTGGGAGACCATCTATGAGCAGCTGATGAAGCTGCCTTCAACGAAGAAGGATGCCCGTATGTTTGTCCGAATGATGACAAGCAAGGCCGCTGAATGTGAAATTGATGCACAGGGTCGTGTACTGATTCCCTCTCCCCTTGTGAAGCTGGCAGAGCTTGTGAAGGAATGCATGGTGATCGGTGCTGCCAATCACGTGGAAATCTGGTCCAGAGAACGCTGGGAGCCGGTGGATGAGGAAGCAAACGACGCCTTTGAAGACATAGCCGAGAGCTTAACGGAGTTTATGATATGATGAAACACTACAGCGTATTACTGCAGGAGAGCATTGACAATCTGGCAATTCATAGCGATGGAATCTACGTGGACGGTACGCTGGGACGAGGCGGTCACAGCGCGGAAATACTCGCACGGATACCGCAGGGGCATTTATATGCCTTTGACCGTGATGCCTCTGCTATCGAGGAATCCAGGGAACGGCTTGCGCAGATTGGCAATAATGTAACCCTGATACATAGTAATTTTTCAAATCTGAAGCGTGAATTAACAGCACGCGGCGTTACCGGCATCGATGGTATGGTTCTGGATCTGGGCGTATCTTCACCGCAGTTTGATGAAGCACAGCGCGGTTTCAGCTACCGCTTTGATGCACCGCTGGATATGCGGATGGATCAGAGCCAGAAGCTCAGTGCCTATCAGGTGGTGAACGAGTGGGAGTACCAGGAGCTTGTACGCATCTTTTTTCAGTTTGGTGAGGAAAGCTTTGCGAAGCAGATTGCCAGAAAAATTGAAAAAGCAAGAGAAGTAAAACCGATTGAAACAACCTTTGCGTTGGTGGATGTCATTAAATCCGCACTGCCTGCGAAGGTGCTGAATAAGAAGGGACACCCGGCAAAAAAGGTGTTTCAGGCAATTCGTATTGCCGTGAATGATGAGCTGGGTGAGCTGCAGCTGGTGCTGCGGGATGCACTGGAGCTTCTCCATGTCGGAGGAAGGTTGTGTGTCATCAGCTTTCAGTCGCTGGAGGATCGGATCGTAAAGGATACCTTTTCCTCCTGCAGCAAGCCGAAGCAATATGATAAGCGCATTCCAATCCTGCCGCAGGATATGGAAGCTGCACCGTATCGGCTTCTCAATAAAAAGCCGATAACCGCTACGGAAGAGGAGCTGAGGGAAAATATGCGCTCTCATTCCGCAAAGCTAAGATGTATAGAAAGGATCAGGTGATGAACATGGCGAAGGCGAAAATAGTGAAAAGAAAAAGAAGACTGCGTATAGAAGGACTTGCGACACTGCTTTTAACACTGTCGATTTTCGGATACTTCGGTGCCAAGTTTGCACTGAAATCCTATAACATAACGCTTCAGCTGAAGGCACAGGAAAGCGAGCAGAAGGCAAACACATTAAAAGAGGACGTGGCAAATCTGGAGGCGGATATCACAAAGCTGGAGGATCGCGACCGCGTACTTGGAATGGCTGAAAAAGAGGGGATCAAAACGAATCAGGACAACGTTGTTGTTGTAGATAAAGATGAAAAGAAATAACAAAGGCGTGATGATATGAACCCGAAAAGAAGTAATCGAACATTAATATATATGCTGTTGATGATAGGGATCATTGGGGTAGTTATTTTATCCAATGTCCTTTTTACTATGGTGACACAGAAGCATCTGCGTACCGGTACCAATGTAAAGGAATACAAGGATCCCGACATTTCCAGCAGCAATGTCCTGAAGGCAAAGCGCGGTACGATTTATGATCGGAACGGCGAGGTAATTGCGCAGGATGAGGATACCTACAAGCTGATTGCATACCTGAACAAGAATCGTAAGGGAATCGGCAACAAGCCTGCCTATGTACAGGATATCACCAAGACGGCCAGACTGCTTGCCCCGAAGCTGGGCATGGACGAGAAGGATATTGTTGATACGCTGACAAGGGCACAAAAAAACAATCAGTATCAGACAGAGCTCGGGGATAAGGGGAAAAATCTTACCAAGGAGGTAAAGGAGAGCATCGAGGCGCTGGAGCTGCCGGGTATTTCCTTTGAAGAATCGGTAAAACGGTATTATCCATCCAGCGTATTTGCTTCTCATCTGATCGGCTATGCGCAGTTTGATGAAGAAAAGAATACAATGGTTGGCAAAATGGGGCTGGAGTCTGCGTTAAATAAATATCTAAGCGGTAAGGACGGTCTGGAGGTGTATCAGCAGGATGCAGACGGAAACCTGTTGCCGGGTACCAAATATACGAAGACCTATGCGACGGATGGGAACAATGTCGTTTTAACACTGGATCGCAATGTCCAGCAGACCCTGCAGAATTCACTGGATAAGAGTGTGAAAAAAACAGCAGGCGGAGTCCGTGGCTGGGGCATTGTCATGGAGGTGGAAACAGGGAAAATCCTCGGTTGGGCATCCTCTCCTTCCTTTGATTTGAATAAACGGGATATGAAGGATTACATAGACCTTCCATCAGACTATCTGTATGAACCGGGGTCTGTTATGAAGGGGATAACGTATTCTGCGGCCATCGACAGCGGGAAGTATCCGTATAATGAGACCTTTGATTCCGGAGCCTTCCATTTCGTGGAGGACTCCAAGGGGAAAATCTATCGAACAAGTAATTCGGATTTAACTATATATGATGCATTGGGTAAGAATCACGGCACGGTTACCTTTGATAAGGGCTTTGTATTGTCCAGCAACATTGGAATCTGTGAGCTTTTGACAAAGTATATGGATCCCTCAATCTATAAGGAATATCTTGATAAATTTGGTTTTTTGAAGCCGGTGAATTCGCCATTCTTAAATAATAGAGGCGGTACGATTTTCTTTAATTATGCATCGGAGAAGCTCTCCACCGGCTTTGGACAGGCAATCAGTGTTAATGCCCTGCAGATGGTACAGGCGTATTCCGCAATCTTCAATGATGGGAAAATGGTGGAGCCGTTTGTTGTCGACCGTATTGAAAATGCGAATGGCAAGATTGTAAAGCAGTATGACACAACGATAGCAGGTCAGCCGATTTCAGAGAAAACAAGCAAGTATATGCAAAAGCTGATGAAACGGGTCGTATATGATAAGGATGGTACGGCAGCTCCCTATAAAATGAATGATGTGGAAATCATTGCCAAGACAGGAACCGGCGAGGTTGCGGGGAAAAACGGCTATGACGGCAGCCTGTACACCAACTCTGTCATGATGGCGGCACCGGCGGATGATCCGAAGGTCATGGTGTATTATGCATTTCAGGCAAGTGATATTCTCAGCTATGACAGAGAGCCGATGAAGGAAGTCATGCGCTCTGCTCTGGTAGCGGCAAACATCACCAGTGACGGGGAATCGAATAATGGACAGAAAACATATAAGGATTTTAAGCAGTCCGATATGCCTTCTTTATTGAATCATTCTCTTGACTATGCGAAGGAAAAGCTGGAGGGAACCGCAACCAGTCAGGTCATCATCGGAAACGGCTCCAGTGTTATCAAGCAGTATCCGAAGGTGGGAGAAACCATTATATCCAATCAGAATGTCTTTATTCTGACAGATGGCTCCAAAATCACCATGCCGGATATGAAAGGCTGGACAAAGAAGGATATCACCGCATTCTGGGAGCTGACGCATATCGAGGTTGAAATGAGCGGTACCGGCAGGGTGACCTCACAGAATATCAAAACGGGAAAATCAATCAATAAGGATACCGTTATTAAAGTTAAGATGGAATAGTGGAAGTGGCACCTGTTAAGGGGCCATTTCCTGTAAAGGGGGAGTGTAGATGAAGAGAAGCAACCGAACACTGGTAATGATGATGATGGCTATGGGATGCATTACGCTGTTAATTTTATCCAATGTTTTATATACCATGACCTCCGCCAGACATTTTCGTACCGGAATGAATGTTAAAGAATATAAGGATGGCGATATCGTAAAAACCGAGGTTTTAAAGGCCAAAAGGGGAAGCATTCTGGACCGCAGCGGAGAAATTCTTGCAAAGGATGAGGATACATATACAATCATTGCTGTTCTAAGCAAGACCAGAAAGGATATCGGTAATCGACCCGCTTATGTGCAGGACATTGATAAAACAGCAAGGCTGCTTGCACCCAAGCTCGGTCTGGAGGAGGCCTTTCTTCGTAAAAAGCTGCAGGATGCCAGAGATTCGAATATGTATCAGACCGAATTCGGAGAAAAGGGGAAATATCTTTCCAACAGTGTCAAGGAAAGTATAGCAGCCTTAAAGCTGCCGGGCATAGAATTTCAGAGCAGTGTGAAAAGAACCTATCCCAACAGTGTCTTTGCCTCGCATCTGCTTGGCTTTGCACAATATGATGAAGCAAAAAAGAAAATCACCGGACAAATCGGTCTGGAAGCAGCGCTGTATGAGGAGCTGAGTGGTACCAATGGCAGTAAGGAATATCAGAAGGATGCGGATGGCAACCCACTGCCGGGTACAGAATATACAAAGGCCTATGCGAAGGATGGCGATAATGTCGTATTGACACTGGATCGCAATGTGCAGCTGACCCTGCAGAGCTCACTGGATAAAAGCGTAAAGAAGACAAGCGGCGGTGTTCGCGGCTGGGGAATTGTCATGGAGGTAAAAACCGGTAAGATTTTGGGCTGGGCTTCCTCACCGTCCTTTAATCTGAACAGCCGGGATGATATTAAGGATTATGTGGATCTTCCTTCTGATTTTTTATATGAGCCGGGGTCTGTCATGAAGGGCATCACCTACGCAGCGGCGGTAGACAGCGGACATTATCCCTATAACAAAACCTTTGACAGTGATGTGTATCATTTTGTGGAGGACAGCAAGGGAAACATCCATCGTACGAATAATGCGAATGATCAGGCAATCTATGATGCCGAGCAATACAAGCACGGGACGATCAGCTTTGACAAGGGCTTTGTGTTATCGAGCAACATCGGTATCTGTGAGCTACTGGCAAGCTATATGGAGCCATCGATCTATAAGGAATATCTTGAAAAATTCGGCTTTCTGAAATCGGTGAATACCCCTTATCTCAGCAATAAGCCCGGAGAAATGCAGTTTACCTATGCATTGGAAAAGCTTTCCACCGGCTTTGGACAGGCAATCAATGTCAATGCTTTACAGATGGCACAGGCGTTTTCTGCTATTTTCAATGACGGCACCATGATGCGGCCCTATGTGGTGGATCGCATCGAGCGTTCAAACGGAACCGTCGTGAAGCAATATGAACCAAAGGTAGTGGGGAAGCCGATTTCAGAAAAAACAAGCGCCTATATACAAAAGCTGATGAAGCGGGTTGTGGATGATAAGGATGGAACGGCAAGAATGTACCGGATGGAGGATGTGGATATCATAGCGAAGACCGGTACCGGACAGGTATATGGCAAGCAAGGCTATGATCGCAGTCTGTATACGAATTCCATTATGATGGCAGCTCCTGCAAAGAATCCCAAGGTGATGGTCTACTATGCATTTCAGGCGAGTGATTATCTGAACTATGACAGAGAACCTGCGAAAGAGGTCATGCGCTCAGCGTTGGTCGCAGCCAACATCACTGCCGATAAAGCGTCCCTGAATGAAGAGAAAGCATATAAGGGTTTCAGAGAAACGCAAATGCCCGTACTGAGAAATCATTCACTTTCCTATGCATTGGATAAGCTGAAGGACACGCATACGGAGCAGATCATCATCGGGGATGGCAGTGAGGTTATGGAACAGTTTCCACAGCCAAAGGAAACCATCATTTCCAACCAGAGAGTATTCCTTCTCAGTAATGGCAGCCGCTTAACGATGCCGGATATGACAGGCTGGACGAAAAAGGACATTACCGCATTCTGGAAGCTGACACATATTGCTGTGGAAATGGATGGAACCGGAATGGTTGCTTCGCAGAATATAAAAGCAGGAAAGGCGATCAATAAGGATACTGTGATTCAGGTGAAAATGAAATAATGCGATTGCCAAAGAGCGGATAGCGGCGGATACAGGATGAAAGCAGGGAATACACAAGGCCTCCCGATAAAGCAGGGAAAATGTAATATGGAATAAGACTTTACAATCCTATAAAATGATTATGATAGCAGGAGTGCGTACTTGGGACAGCGAGTCATGAAACTTGGATGAATAAGAGGATGATACAAAGCGAATGCTTGTCATCTTCTTTTTTATACATTCCCGATGATGCTTTACAGCCTGATAGGAAATTCACCTTTTCTTTGTTTTAACTGTTATACGTACTTTAGAAGGCGGATAGAAGCTGATAGTTCTTCTTTTTTTATCAGCTGCACGTGCAAAAATATGACGACGAGATACTGGTGGAATTGCTCGCTGAAGGGATGTGAAGCTCCTGAAAATACGACCTTACACAGCATGGCAGCACTGCGGTATTTACCGGCTACATGACAAAACTGATAGATACCTGATCGTGTTCTTCAGGTATAATAAAGAAAAGAAAATACGCTAAAGAAGAGAAAGAAGGAATCGTATGAAAATTCTGATAGCCGAGGATGATGAGGTATTGGCAAGAGAAATACAAATGGCCTGCACACGCTGGGGCTTTACCGTGGATACCGTGCAGGATTTCCAGCAAATCGCAGAAACGCTAGCACAGCTAAAGCCGGACCTTCTGTTGCTGGATATCAATCTCCCATACTATGACGGCTTTTACTGGTGTGAAACCATCCGCAGATGTTCCATGCTTCCGATTTTGTTCATATCCAGCAGGGATCAGGATCAGGATAAAATTATGGCGATGATGAGCGGTGGCGATGATTATCTGCAAAAGCCCTTCTCTTTACCCCTGCTGATGGCGAAGCTGCAGGCGCTTTTGCGAAGGAGCTATGAATATGTCGGACATACCGTAATTGTACTGCATGAATCTCTTTGCTACGATCTTGACAAAGGAGTGCTGCAGTATGGTTCACAGGAGATTGTGCTGACCAGGACAGAGCATAAGATTTTGCAGATTCTTGCTCGAAACCGTGGCAGTATCGTAAGTCGTGAGGAGCTGATGATGCAGATTTGGAGTACGGATGAATTTATATCGGATGGCTCCTTGACTACCGGCATTTCACGCTTAAAGGCAAAGCTGCGGTTGTACAGTGATGAGGATTTGATACAGACACGCAAGAAACAGGGGTATCTGCTGATATGAAGGGCTGGCTGAAGGACAGGCGTTTATGCATTTGTATCCTGTTAGCGTTGCTGATCATTTACCATCTGTATTTTCTCTGGCTTTCCTCTGTAAAAATGGAGCTGTCCGAACTGCTTTATGCGGATTTCATGCTGCTCGTGGTGATTGGAGTGTGTACGGTGTCCGATTGGTATCGATGGTTAAAAAAGACAGAAGGTTGGCAAAACGCGATGCAGACAGCCTCCTATGTACTGAGTGAGGAGCTGGATGATACCGGAGAACTGCAAACGGTGCTTGCACATAATGAGCAGGAATACCTCAGGGAACAAAAGGAGCATTATATGCAGCAGCAGGAGCTGCAGGACTACATATCCCGCTGGTCGCATGAAATAAAGCTGCCGCTGGCTGCCCTGCGAATGATGAATGAGCGAAATACCGATGCCGCCTTGCAGAAGGATATGCAAAAGCAGCTGGAGAAAATGGAGCGTCAGCTGCATATGATGCTGTGCACCGCCAAAGCCTGGATGCCGGCAGGGGATCGCAGCATTATGAAAATAGAATTGAAAAAAGCCATTCAAAGCGCTGTGAAAAATGCTTCCTATTTTCTGATTCACGAGGGCTTTGAAATTCAAATCGAGGATTCTGTGGATATCCTTGTCCTCAGTGATGAACAATGGCTTGTCTATATGCTGGATCAGCTGATATCCAATGCTGTCAAATACCACAAAGAGCACCCCGTGCTTACCTTTTTCTGTGAAGTAAGGGAATATGCTGTTCTGCACGTTCGAGATAATGGCATTGGAATTCGTCAGGAGGAGCTTTCAGCGGTGTTTGAACGGGGGTATACGGGAAGAAATCAACGCAATGGTGCCTATCGTTCGACGGGGATGGGTCTGTATTTTGTGCGCAAGATTGCAGACCTTTTGGGACATACGGTTACCATCACCTCTCGTGAACAGGACTATACGGATATACAGATTACCTTTTCCCATGACGGCGATTTTTTTCATCTGACAGATTTGTAAGGTTATGTATAAAAACTGTCATCCTGTGGTAAGGATTTTACTATCACGGGCATGGTATGCTTAACCTGTAAGGAGGAATCTGAAGATGAATGAAATCATGAAAATAAGAAATCTGTCGAAAATCTATGGAAAAAAAGAGGTAAGAACGACAGTACTGAATAATCTGTCACTGGATATTGAGGAAGGGGATTTCATCGCGGTTATGGGTCCCAGCGGGGCGGGGAAGAGTACGCTTTTGAATCTGCTGAGTACGATCGACAAGCCGACACAGGGCAGCATTATACTGGATGGACAGGAGCTGACAGCCATTCGCAATGAAAAGCTGGCAAAGCTTCGAAAGGAACACATCGGCTTTATCTTTCAGGATTACAATCTACTGGATAATATGACGCTGATGGACAATATTGCCCTGCCGCTTTCATTATCCAACGAGAAGGCAAAAAACATACAGCAGCGTGTGCAGGAAATGGCAGGGCTGTTTCATCTGGAGGGGCATTTGGAAAAGTATCCGCATCAGCTAAGCGGAGGTCAAAAGCAGCGTGGAGCCGCTGCACGTGCACTGATTCGCAATCCCCGCATTGTGTTTGCGGATGAACCGACGGGTGCACTGGATTCCAAAAGCAGCCGTGAGCTTTTATGCAGCCTGAAGGAAATCAACGAGGAGCGCAATGCGACGATTCTGATGGTCACACACGATGCCTTCAGTGCCAGCTACGCCCGCAAGGTGTTTATGCTGAAGGATGGAGAGATATTTACAACGCTTCATGCGGATGCAGAGCGTTCGGTATTCTATGAGCGCATCCTGCAGCTGCTCGCTTCCATGGGAGGTGACTAACATGCAGATACTGCGTCTGAGTATTGCAAATTTCAAACGCAATATCCGGTTCTATCTGTCCTATATTCTGTCTCTTTCCTTCAGCGCCTTTATCCTGTATGACTTTCTTGCCTTAATGGATTCCGGACTGCTGGAAATCATGGGAAAAAAGAATCAGGAGTTCAGTGATATGATTCTGGTCTCTATGATTGTCGTGCTGCTGTTTTTCGTCTTCTGCTTTCTCTGGTATGCGACCAACGTGTTTTTGAATTTGCGGAAGAAGGAAATGGGGACTTTTATTTTCATGGGACTGGACCAGAAAGAAATCTCCCGTATGTATACGCTGGAAATGCTGTTGGCTGCTTTGAGTGCCGTATTGACCGGGATTGGTGCAGGTGTTGTATTCTTTAAGCTGTTTGCCATGCTGTTTTTTCAGCTGAGTGGTATGGAAGCGGATATTTCCATGCAGTTTTCCTTCGTATCCGCTCTGCAATGTGCCGCAGCCTTTCTCATTTTATATCTGCTACTTGCCATAAAAGGGTATTTTTCTATCATAAAGACAAGCATCAGGGATATGCTGGAGGCAACCCGTCAGCGTGAGGTGGTAAGGGCAACAGGGCTTCGTGCTCTGCTTTCTTCTCTTCTCTTTTCCACCCTGCTGATTGGCGGATACTTCTGTGCTATGCAGATTGGGGAAATGGACAGCTTCAGCTATATGCTGCTTGCTGTTGTTCTGGTCATTGCCGGTGTATACGGCCTGTATCGTTCGCTGTTTCCCTATCTTTTACAGCAGCTTTCCATCAAAAAGGGTTTTCTTTATCGAAAGCAGCGGACATTATGGATCAACAATCTGGTGTTTCGCGTAAAGAAAAATTATCGTACCTATGCTATCGTAACCATTATGATGCTGTGCTCCGTCAGTGCTCTGAATGCAGGGCTGGCCTTTAAGCAGCGCTATGACGCCATGGCGGCAGGGGAAGGACAATTCTCCTATATTCTGCTCAGTACACAGCCCATTCCGACAGAAGACCTTAACAAAGCCGCAGCGGCTTTTGGAAACATGGAATATCAGGCAGTGCTGCAGGGCTTTCCGTATACCTATGAGGATGAAAACCATCTGATCTATACAGATATGGTGCTTTCCTATACAGACTATGAGACATATTGTAAAAGCATTCATAAACAGGTGTTCGCCAGGGAACCGAAGCCGGGAAACGGTCTTTGTCTATCAAAGAAATATCTGATTTCCATGGCTGATGAGGTAGAGGATATCGTTCCCTTTCCTCGACGCTCTATCCACATTCAGGAAAAGAGTGAGGAGTATTATTTTGGAATCATGCAAAACAATATGAACTTCATCATTCTGAATGATGAGGACTATCAGGCTGTTATCAATGAAAAAACACAATATATGCATATGCAAATGGTGCAGATGGATACCGCCGTCGATATCAAAGAGCTTCGCAAGACATTGGCACCGCTGTGTGATGAACAGATTTCAGCTATGGGGGTCGATCCCGAAAATGATGATCTGGCATTTGTCCGCGTTATGTACGCTGCCTGCGTCTTCATGTTTCTAGTCTTCGTCGTTTCCTGCGGTGGTGTGATCTTTATGAAAACCTGCAACGATGCGGATGATGATTATGGCCGCTGTCAGATTCTGAAAAATATCGGCATATCGAAACAAGACATGAAAAAAGCCATCCACAGGGAATTGGGCTTCACCTATATCATGCCGCTGCTGCTGACAGCTATTTCCAGTGTGTTCATCATTCATGCCATTGAACGGGTTATGCGAACAAAAACACTGCTGCCGATCAATCTTTTAACTCTGGCGGTTGTCTTCCTGTTCGATCTGATGCTGTATCTTATTTCTGTACAGATGTATGAAAAACGCTGCGGACTTGCGGATGAAAAACAGAGGTAAGGATACGCATGAAAATACAGCTGGAACGGTATACGTAAAAAAGTATTCCGGTTAATGCATGCTGTGTATCCAGTGTGCATAATTCAAAGTCAGGATATCCTGTGCATAGAAATTGATAACCTATGACTCATAAGGAAAAGTCGTATACAGGGCTGTCTTCAATCTCAAATCGGGCAGCTTGAACAAGGATAGAAAGAGCTTCTTTGGAATAGGGATGTGAAGAATTATGTGTAAGCTTACCATACAGTTTCGCCATATTCCCACAACCCGTTGACTGGAGCAGGAGCCCCTATACCAAAGGTGCTTCCCAGAGTGTGATTTCTTAACCGTTTGCCTGCTTGTGGTATGTATCGAACGAGGATGCCACATGCCTCTTAAGCATGTCCTTATAAAGAAAGTATCCGGAAGATAAAAGCAGAGGATAACATGATCGCGCTGCTTTACTTCTTGCACGCAAAAGGAAGCTTACATAAGCTTCCTTAAAAATAATGGATATCAAATTATCGTAGGGGTACATCATTTACATGCTTTTCTTTACGAGCACGGTTGTATAACCGGCATTGGAACAACAGCCTCTTTGGTATATCTCATGCGGGTGTCCTGGCTTAGCTTATTTAAAAACCGGAATAAACCATGTAAGGATATCAAAAATTATACCTATGATTCTGCACTGTTTATCACCTTTTATTTTATCTTTTGCCACATATGCTATTTGTTCCATGGTGAATCCTTCCTTTAACAGCTCTTTTACCTCCTCCTCAGTAAATTTTTCTTTTATTAGTTTCTCTTGCTCATCCTTGGCAGCTAATGGCTTTTTTCTTTGTGTTGCTTGTTTGTTATTTCTCACGGTTGAGTTTGTTTTCAGCTGAATATACAAGTATCGTTTTCACAGGGAGCAAACACGGTGATCGCCATTAGATTTGCGGTTGTAGCAGCTGTTATTTTCATAGTATGCGCCTCCTCGGAATGGTTCTTCTATCACCTATATCATATCATAAAAAAACAGGTGATAAAGCTAATTTATTCATTTTCCTATGCTGCAACAGCTCTGCATTCACTGCCGGTTCTGTCACTGCAATACAACGCATGAAGTTCTGAGAAATGATGTTTGCGTATACCCTTGCGCATCCTTAAGAATGCTTCTTCTCCTCATAATCAGCATCTGCACCGACACGATTCGGATATTCTCTACACATTCTTTTTGTTATTCCAATAGCTGTGTTCCCATGCAGAGGAATCCGCGATATCGTCATCCAGCACAGCCATTTGCATATTGCAGTCTTGCTTGCATACGTTGTTTGATTAAATAATGCATAAAAGCCACAGGGCTTTTGTTAGTTCCTGTGGCTTTTATGCATTCCTTTGCCTTTCTCATTGCCTGTTTCTTCATCTCTGTTTTTTTGCCGCATCCTCCTTGTCAAAATAGATGCGCAACGCTTTTCCCATGAATCTGGATGCTCCCCTGCCATAGCGCTGATCCGTCTGCTGTATCAACGCTTCATTGTGCAGGTAGCTGTCAATCAGCAGCTTTTGCTGATGCATACCTGGATTACTGCCACAGGCTTCCTCTTCCGGTATCAGATGCTGCATGTCGTAAATGATCTGCTGCACCTGTGCGGATGCGGGGTCACGTGTGGTATCCTGCAGCAGTTTCTCCATGAGCTGTTGATTACGTTTTCCATAATTCTGCTGCCTGATATGTTCCAGCTTTTCCATAATCTCTGAAAAATGCTCCAGATTGTACTTCATGGCATCAGTATACGCCGCAGTGCTTCCATAGTATTCAACTGCGGTTTTTGCGATATCCGCTTCATGCTCGCGTATATGGGCGATAATGTCATCAAAGGCGGCAATGCTGCCCCACTGCTGCATGATTTCCTCGGTATGCTCAGCTTTAAATTGCTCCAGCAGCTGCAGGTAGCTCTGCAGCTTAAAATCTTCAAATTCCATACAGGATTCTCCCTTCTCTAATTTATCGAGCAGCGATAGCAGACGATCTAACCGATCGCGCCGCTTGATCAGCAGAGCCTTCTGCTTCTGAAATGCTTCTGCCTGATCGTATTCCTTCTGTGTCATAATGCGTTTGATTTCCTTCAGCGGAAAATCCAGCTCTCGAAAGAGCAGAATCTGCTGCAGGGTTTTCAATGCTTCCTCATCATACAGGCGATAGCCTGCTTCCGTAAGTGACGTTGGTTTGAATACGCCGATTTCATCATAATATTGCAGGGTCCTGACACTGATGCCTGTCAGCGCTGCGACCTCTTTCACTGTTTTCATGGTACCACTCCTGTCTTCGATACGTAAGTCATTTTACTTTGCGCGCGCCAATGCTTACCATATCTTCTCTTTCATCATACAGTATCACGCAGCGTGAGAGTCAACAAAAAAATATTATTTACTGAGCACTGCTGCAAAAAGGGAATCCTAGGAATGAAGCCAGGGCTTGCGCATGATTTCCATCATAAAACCGAACTTGATTTCATACGATGGATTGAGGTGATCCGGTATGATTCGAGGAAAGGTCAAAACGAGAATATCCACTATCTTTCTCTGCTGCATTCTTATTTTTTGCTGTATACTGGGCAAGCTCGGTTATGAACAGATCTTTCATCATACCGATATTATGGAAAAAGCCCTGAGCCTGTGGGAGCGTGACTTTACCGTAGCGGGTCTGCGCGGCTCCATTCTGGATAAAAACGGAAATGTTCTGGCACATGATATTCCAAGTACATCGGTGATGGTCGTACCTGCCCAGATACAGGATGCCGACAAGACAGCCCAGCAGCTGGCAGATGTATTACAGGCGGATAAGAAAAAAATCCTGTCTACCATCACCAAGCATGTTAGCACCCAGAAGCTGCAGCCAGAGGGACGTTTGATCAGCGATGATAAGGCGCGCAAGCTGGAGGCGATGGATTTACCAGGCGTTTATCTGGTGCAGGATTCCCTGCGCAACTATCCGAATAATAACTATCTTGCACAGGTGCTGGGCTTTACCGGTATCGATAATCAGGGGTTGGCAGGTCTGGAGCTGCAGTATAATGATATTTTGTCTGCGAAAAGCGGTGCTTTGAATATCCCGTTTGATGCCAAGGGGCATAATGTTGAATTATATAAGGAAAGCTATGAGGCACCGGGCAGAGGGATGGATGTACAGCTGACCATTGATTCCAATATTCAGGATATCGTGGAGCGGGAGCTGAACAATCTGGTCAAGCGCTATAAGCCGAAATCCGCACTGGCTCTGGCGATGAATCCGAATACCGGGGAAATTCTGGCCATGGTCAGTAAGCCTGACTTCGATCCGAATCATTACAAGGATTATTCCAGTGATGTATATAACCGCAATCTGCCAATCTGGAAGAGCTATGAGCCCGGCTCCACCTTTAAATCCGTAACCTTCGCTTCTGCATTGGAGCTGAAGCTGTTTGATATGTTTAAGGATACGTATTACGACCGCGGCTATGAAATGGTCGGCGGTGCCCGTATCAAATCCTGGAAGGCGGGAGGTCATGGGCAGCAGACCTTCCTGCAGGTGCTGGAAAATTCCTCCAATCCCGGCTTTGTGGAAATATCGAGGCGTATGGGACTGGACAATGAATATGACTTTGTAAAAAAATTCGGCTTCGGTGAAAAAACGGGCATTGATCTGCCCGGAGAAAGCAAGGGCATCATGTTTAAGAAAAGTGCGATGGGAGAGCTGGAACAGGCGACGGTTGCATTTGGACAGGGGCTGAGTGTCACACCGATTCAGCTGGTTACCGCTTTCTCTGCCATCATCAACGGCGGAACCCTGTATACGCCGTATATCACCAAAAGCATCAACGACCCGATTACCCATGATGCAATACTGGAATATAAGCCGACAGCAAAACGCAAGGTGATCAGTGAGGATACCAGCAAGAAGATGCGCTATGCATTGGAAAGTGTTGTCGCCAACGGCGGCGGTAAGCCGGCATATACCGAGGGCTATAAAATCGGTGGTAAGACCGGTACGGCACAGATTGCGGAAAACGGTGTGTATTCCACCAGTAACTACATTCTGTCCTTTCTGAGTGCGGCACCGATTGATGATCCGCAGATCGTGCTGTATATTGCGGCAGACAGTCCGCAGAATGACGTACTGTACGGTGGAACGGTCATTGCGCCGGTCGCAAAGGCCTGCTATGAGGATATTCTGCCCTATCTCGGTGTGAAAAAGGCGGAGGAACAGATTCCAAAGAAACTGGTCTGGCCGGAAACGGAAAATATCAAGGTGCAGGATTTTAGAGGAAAGAAGAAAAAGGATGTAGCGCAGGAGGGTGTCACCTTTACCTTTATCGGCAGCGGCGATACGGTAATGGAACAGATGCCAGAAGCAGGCACCACACTCAGTGCTGAGGGAGGGGAGGTTTGGATTTATCTTGGAAATGATAAGGTTAAATGAGTTGTTTGCACTGCTGCATATCGACTGTGAGGATGCGCGTATCCTGCAGGGAATCAGTGATGATACCCGCGACGTAAAAAAGGACTGGCTCTTTGTCTGCCGCAAAGGAAGCCTATATGATGGAGCGGCGTTTTTACAGGAGGCGCTGGACAAGGGGGCAGTGGTGCTGTGCGATCAGATGCTGCCTATGCAGCATGTCTACTACACACCGCATGTAGAGCGCATTACACAGGCATTGCTGGAGCTGTACTATGGGGATTTATGTACCCGTCTGCATGTGATCGGCATTACGGGAACCAATGGAAAAACAAGTGTTGCCAGCATCATCTCCCAGCTGCTGAAGATGGAAGGATGCCGGGTTCTGCAGATCGGCACCGGGAGTGTCCGCTATCCGGATGAGGTCATTGAAATTCACAACACCACGCCGGGCTGTTTTCAGCTGGCAAACTATTTCAGGAGAGCGCACGATGAGAAGATTACCCATGTTGTCATGGAGGTCAGCTCACATGCCATTGATCAAAACCGCATCAGCTTTCTGCATTTTGATGATATCGTTTATACGAATATCACACAGGATCATCTGGATTATCACCTGACCAGAGTGCATTACCGCTATACCAAATTCAAGCTGCGCCGCTATCTGAAGCCGCAGGGAACCATTGTGTACAACAGTGACCTCAGCTATATGCAGGAGCTGGTCAACCTTGCCCAGCATGCCTGTATCAGCATCGGTATGCAGGCAGCACATTTTCCGCTGCATCATGTGGAACTTAGTGATCATGACCTTTCCTTTCGCCTGCAGGGCTATGATTTTCATGCCCGTTTGCTGGGTATGGTGAATGTATACAATCTGGCAGAGGCAATTGTGGTTGTCCATCGACTGGGCTTTTCCTATGAGCGCTTGCGTAAGGATTGTGAGAAGCTGCTGCCGGTCAGCGGTCGCATGGAGGTTATGGAGGTTGGCGGATTCACCATCTGGATCGACTATGCACATACTGCAGCCGCGGTCGAAGAGCTGCTGGTCTTTGCCAATTCTGTAAAAAAAGGAAGGATTCTGACCATCTTGGGGTGTGGAGGAGAACGGGATCGCACCAAGCGTCCTGCCATGGCTGCCATTGCCGCAAAATACAGTGATCTTGCCGTTTTCACGAGTGATAATCCAAGAGGGGAAAGTGTAGATCGTATCCTTGCCGACATGAAATGTGAGAGCTTTCCCAACGCAGCAGTCTTCGAAAATCGCTACTTTGCGATAAAACATACTATCAAAGTAGCACAAAATAGTGATATAATAATAATCGCTGGAAAAGGGAGCGAGGAAACCATCACGGCTTTCGGACAAGAATATCCCTTTTCTGATCGATCCTGCGTAAAGGAACGTCTAGCTAAGGAGGAACTACTTTGGAAATAAAATATCTGCTTGCATTCGGAATCAGTCTGGTGGCAACCCTGGTGGTAATGCCGCTGCTCATTCCGTTTCTACATAAAATTAAATTCGGACAGAGCATCCGCAAGGAAGGACCGCAGAGCCATATGGCGAAAACGGGAACCCCGACGATGGGAGGACTGGTATTTGTAAGTGTCCCGATTCTGGTTATGCTGGTTCTGGACTACAAGGCTTTTTTCTCAGGGGAAATGCTGATCTGTGTACTGGCTTATCTGGGCTATGCCCTCATCGGATTCATTGATGATTTCCTGATCGTCGTGAAAAAGAACAATGACGGTCTGAAACCATCTGTGAAGTTTCTGATGCAGTCCGTGCTGGCGGTCGTATTTTATCTGTTCTACCGCTCCATTGCGGAAACGACGCTGATTCTTCCGGTTGTTCATATTTCACTGGAGCTGGGAATTCTGTATTTTGTACTGATCTTCTTTATGTTCACCTGTGAATCCAATGCCGTCAATCTGACGGATGGTCTGGATGGCCTGTGTGCCGGAACCTCCATCATTGCGATTGCGCCCTTTGTGATATTTGCCCTGCTGCAGGGAAATAAGGATCTGGCAATGCTGCTTTTGGCGGTATGCGGTTCGCTGCTTGGGTATCTGCGCTTTAATGTGCATCCGGCTAAAATCTTTATGGGGGATACCGGCTCCCTGGCAATCGGCGGTCTGCTTGCGGCAAGCGCCATGATTTTAAAGCAGGAGCTGCTGCTGGTGGTGATCGGCGGTGTCTTCGTCATGGAGCTGCTGTCTGTCGTCATTCAGGTAACAAGCTATAAGGCGACAAAGAAGCGGGTGTTTCGGATGGCACCGCTGCATCATCATTTCGAGCTGGGCGGTATGAAGGAAACACAGGTGGTGCTGATGTTCTGGAGCATCGGTGTTGTCCTTGCGGCACTTGGCTTATGGCTGGGGGTAATGTAATATGAAGGAACATGTACTGGTAATTGGAGCCGCAAAAAGCGGTGTTGCGGTCGCAAAGCTGTTACAGCGGCATGGCTATGATGTTACGATTACGGATATGAATGCGATCCGTGAGCTGGAAGAGCTGCAGACCCTGGGCATTCATGTGTTTGAAAAGGGACATCCGGAAGAACTAAAGCGCGAAAACTATGCCTTCGTTGTGAAAAATCCGGGGATCAAATACACGGTTCCCTTTGTCCGCTACTTTGTGGAGCACAAGGTGAAGATTCTGACAGAGGTGGAAATCGGCTACCGGTATGCGACAAAATTCAAGTATGGTGCTGTGACGGGGACGAATGGAAAAACAACCATCACCACCATGCTGTATGAAATGCTGAAATATAACCATAAGGCAATCGTAGCCGGCAACATCGGCTGGCCGCTGAGTGAGCTTGCGCTTGCTTATGAAGATGAAGAAAAGGATGTCGCCTTGGAGCTGAGTAATTTTCAGCTGCTGGGCATTGAACACTTTGCGCCGCATGTCAGCGTGGTATGCAACCTCGCACCGGATCATCTGGACTATATGCCGAGTGTGGAATCCTATTATGAAAGCAAAATGCGCATTTATGAGAACTGTACAGAGGATGACTGGTTCCTGCGCAATGTGGATGATGCAACCGTCATGCAGTATGCGCAGCATATTCCATGTAAAGTGATTGATTTTTCCCTGACACGTCAGGATGTTGATTTGTATCGTAAAGACGGTACGGTATATCTGCATGAGCTTGCGCTGTTTGAAGAAAAAAACTTTCATGTCGTCGGCGACTATAATCTGTCCAATGCCATGATTGCATCCTGCATGGCCTATAAGCTGGGCGTATCCGTTTCTGATATTCAAAAGGCGATTGCCGCCTTTTCGCCGGTGGAGCATCGTCTGGAATATATCGGAGAGAAAAACGGTGTAAAATTTTACAATGACTCCAAGGCAACCAATACCCATGCGGTTGCTGCGGCATTGAACTCCTTTGATAAAAACATCATTCTGCTTGCCGGCGGGCATGACAAGGGCATCAGCTTTGAAGATTTGAAGCAGTATGATGAACGCGTCAAGCTGTGTGTGGCTTTTGGAGAAACCGGACCGCAGTTTCAGGATATCTTCTCCTGTGTTCAGGTTGTGGAAACCATGCAGGAGGCACTGGATGCGGCAGTTGCGAACAGTAAGGAACAGGATATCGTCCTGCTGTCACCGGCATGCTCGAGCTATGACCAGTTTCCAAACTATGAGGTGCGCGGTGCCCTGTTTAAGGAAATGGTAAGAAAGTGGCTGCAGGCATAGGTCTGAAAAAGGAGCTTATGCATACGCCCTAGCTGTTTTGGTCCTGAAAAAAGCTTATTTCTTACACAATTGTTATTGTTTTTTCAAGGGGAAAGGTTGTGCTTTACCTCCGTGTGGTTTACAATGGTAAAGAATGAAAAAAAGGAGATTACACTATGTTTCTATTTGATATGATAAAAGCGGTTCTGCTGGGAATCATTCAGGGGATTACGGAATGGCTTCCTGTCAGCAGCACCGGGCATATGATTCTGTTCAACAGCTTCTTTCCGATGAGCTCATCACTGGCCAAACCGGATACTCCGGAATTTGCATTCTGGGGATTGTTTCTGGTTGTTATCCAGCTGGGGTCCATTCTGGCAGTCTGCGTTTTGTATTTTCATAAGCTGAATCCATTTTCATCAAGAAAATCCATCAGTGAAAAACGTTCCACATGGGATTTGTGGTTTCATGTTCTTGTAGCCTCCATTCCCGGTATTATCGGAATCTTTCTGAATGACTATGTTGAAAAGTATATGAACAATGCCATTGTTGTGGCAATTGCACTGATCGTATTCGGTATCGGATTTATTGTACTGGAAAGCACCAAGCATCATCCCAAATACCGTAGGGTTGGTGAAATCACCTATCAAACGGCCTTTCTGATTGGTTTGTTCCAGCTGATTGCGGCTCTGGTTCCCGGAACCTCACGGAGTGGGGCAACCATTTTAGGAGCTTCCATTCTGGGGTGTTCCCGTTTTGCAGCCAGTGAGTTTTCCTTCTTTATGGCGATTCCTGCCATGGCAGGTGCCAGCGGATTAAAATTCTTAAAATACTTCATGCATTACGGATTCTCCATGAGCGGGGGAAATATTGCACTGCTCGTTGTCGCAAGCATTATCGCATTTGTGGTATCCATGTTTGCCATCCGCTTCCTGATGAATTATATCCGCAACCATGATTTCAAAATCTTCGGTTATTATCGAATCGTTGTAGGTGTTGCAGTGCTGATCTGTTACTTCCTCGGCGTATTAAATTTAAGTGCAATTTAATCCAATCGTATACAGGGCAGAGGCTGGTTCAGCTTCTGCCTTGTTTGCTTATGCATAAAGGCTGATATGGCTTGTTTCCAGCTCGTGCTATTCTCAAACAGAAGCAGTGCAACGATAATGTACATAGAGAAGGAGGCTTCTCAAAAGGGTTCTTTCTTACTTTAGTCTGTTTGAAAAAGGGAGAAATCAACTTCTATTGATAAATACAATCGTGTTGATATCTCCCTGTTTAAGTTTACCAGCAATAGAGAAAGAACCCTCAAAAAGACGCATCCCTTTTCTCTATCGCCTGTAGACGACCTCAAAATCCTCGAATACAACCGGCATATCCTCACAAAACGAATAGCCCAAAGCATTTCCTTCCTTTGTGAAAAAGGCACGATGGGTTTTCTGCCACGATTCCAGTGTATCGTCCTCACCCTCCCGCATACACAGCGCGAAGGTTATCTTATGGAAGGGAAGGATCGTAACGGCTGTGGTTTTGATCACACAGAAGGGAGTGCCTGCCCAGTCGGTCAGAATATTGAAGTCATTGACCTGCGGCAGCCGTTCCTGCTGTATTTCATATGCATAGAGGCTGCTTGCAGTCGCTCTTTTTATGTTATCAAGCACCAGCTTTAGCTGGCTGTCCGCAAGCGTTTGTGTCAGTTCAAAATGAAAGGCTTCCTGATTGATATGTGGTGGTAAAGGGAAGCTTGCGCCTCTTTCAGAAAGGATTCCCAAAATTTCTGTATTTCCATACTGCTATGCTTCCTTTAGCCGCAAAACGGCTACGGTTTCACCGTCACACAGCTCGTTGTTTTCATGAAAGCCTGCTGCATAATATAAGGCACGGGCAGCTGTATTCTCTGCCTCATAGGAAAGCCATACGAACTCTGCTTTACCACAGGGCATCGTTTTTACAAAATCAATGGAAGTCTGCAGCGCCTGCTTGCCTAGTCCTTTTCCCTGCCAGGCTTTATCAATCATAAACCGCCAAATGGAATAATTATTCTGTGCGATCGGCGGATCACTTTCTTCCTGTCATCCGTAGCCAAACATGACAAAACCAATCAGACTTTCCTCATCGTAGATGCCAAACGGCAAAGCAACACCACCTTCTGTCATCGTTGTATATGCCTGCAGCATGCTCTCTGTATTGGTTGCCACAAAGCTTTGCTGTTCATCATGCACCTTCAGCCGAACAATGGACCAGATATTGCGTTTGTCAACCTTGCGTAGTGTTATCATCAACATCTCCTTTGCTGTATGGTAGCAGCTTGTTTTGTATTCATCGCTTTTTATTTCTCGTTTTCCCGTAACAGCTTGTCGAGCATATACTCACGGTTATTGATAAACATTTCGGTGATCTGATAGGATGCGGTCTGCTCATAGGTGATTTCTTCAATGATTCCATCATCAAAGCTTAAAATCTGTGCATTGGGAATACCAAGCAAAATCGGAGAGTTTGTTGCAATGAGAAACTGTGAGCCTTCCCAAGCCATCGTTGACAGCTGTATCAGCAGGGTCAGCTGGCGCTGTGGGGACAATGCGGCCTCCGGCTCATCCAGTAAAAACAAGCCGATGTCCCGAAAGCTTTGTATAAAGGATAGAAAGCTCTCACCATGGGAACAGGAATGCAGTTCTCTTCCCTGATAGATGGACGCATACTCCTCAGCCTTGGTCGCAAGATTATAAAAACTTTCCGCCCGTAAAAAATAAGAACAGGAGGGCTGACAGAAACCGCGGCTTAAATGAATCCCCTCGTGCAGGGAGGAATGCGTATCCTTTGTATAAAAGCGGTAGTTTTTGGTACCACCCTCCGGATTAAAACCATAAGCAACAGCAATCGCCTCCAGAAGCGTTGATTTGCCGGAGCCGTTTTCTCCTGTAAAAAAGGTAATCTGTTTTTGAAAGGCTAGCCGGTCAAAGGAGTGCAGTGCCGCAATATGTTGCGTATAGTCGCTAACAGCATCCCAATCTATTGATACTTCGCGTAGAAATAAGCTATGCATACAACCCCTCCTTCTATATGTATCATATCATACATTAACAGGAAAACCAGCAAATAAGCTGCTGGAAGAGAAAAGAAGCATTACGGGGAATGCTTCTTATTCGAACAATTGAAAAATTATAAGCAATGCGTTTATTTAAAATAACTGGAAACCAACTTTTTTCTTGACCTTCATCAGCTTTTTGTGCGCACTGCGTCTTGCTTTTTCATTTCCTTCTGTAATAACCTGTTCCACCATACCGCTGGAGAGAATCTCTTTGTACTTTGCCTGCAGCTCACTCAGGAAATCAAAGACTGCAGCGCCGACCTCCTTCTTGAAATCGCCATAGCCCTTACCCTTATAGCGCTCAACAATGCTTTCGATGCTTTCCCCATTCAAGGATGATAAGATTGTTAACAGATTGGAAACACCCGGTTGATGTTCGGGGTCATACTGAATGATACCCAATGAATCAGTAACTGCAGACATAATTTTCTTTCGTGCTACTGCCGGTTCATCCAGCAGATCAATGGTACCCTTTGGATTTTCCTCAGATTTGGACATCTTCTTTGTAGGATCCTGCAGGGAATAAATTTTTGCACCTACCTTACTGACAAGCGGTTCCGGAATGACAAAGGTATCACCATAACGGTTGTTGAAGCGCTCTGCCAGATTTCTGGTCAGCTCCACATGCTGCTTCTGATCCAGACCTACCGGTACATAATCCGCATCATACAGCAGGATATCTGCAGCCATCAAAGAAGGATACGTAAACAGTCCTGCGGTAATACCTGTTTCACCCTTTGCGGTCTTATCCTTATACTGTGTCATTCGCTGCAGCTCGCCCATATAGGAATTGCAGGTCATTATCCATCCAAGCTCCGCATGTTCATGCACATCGCTCTGTAAAAAGATGGTAGCTTTTTTTGGATCCAGTCCGGCAGCCAGGTACAGGGCAATTAAATCCTTTGTGTTCTTTTTCAGCTCTGCACGCTCCTGTGGAACCGTGATTGCATGCATATTCGCAATGAAGACATACATTTCATAATCGTCCTGATAAGCTACGAAATTCCGTATGGCTCCGATATAGTTTCCGAGTGTTAAACGCCCGGTTGGTTTGATGCCGCTTAGCATTCTTTTCATATAAAACACCTCCATAAAATAAAAAAAGTACCATGTAGGGACGCTGACAGCGTGGTACCACCCGACTTATTCCATTGCTTTTCGCACAAGGGAATCACTTGCCTGTAACGTTAAAGGCTTTTACGGTTCCCGCAGGAACATGCTCCAAAGACCCAATTCATTTTACAGGCTCCTGCTGACTTGCACCATATACCAGCTCTCTGATGAGGAACTGCCGTAAAACTACTATATCTTCATCTCTGCATTTCTGATTCCTTATTATCATACTATTATCAAATATGAAAAACAAGGAAAAAAGCAAAATCTGCAAAAATTGCTTTCCTATTAAAATACAATGAATTATAATAGATATATGTGAAGGAGGCAGAGAAGATGATTATTTTATATACTTCGCCTGGGTGTGCTAGCTGTAGAAAAGCGAAACAATGGTTAAAAGACAATGATATGAAATACATTGAAAAGAATATTTTTACAACACTGCTGAAGGAGGATGAAATCAAATACCTTTTGCAGAGAACAGAGAATGGTACAGAGGATATCATATCCACGCGTTCCAAGGCGTTTCAGGAGCTGCATAGAGATTTGGATGATATCTCTATCAAGGAGCTGGTGGATATAATACAGAAAAATCCATCCATTCTGAAGCGTCCGATTATGATCAATGAGAAGAGCTTCGTTGTCGGATATGACGATGATGAAATCACGGCACTTGTTCCGGCGAAGCTGCGGCTTACCGCACAGCAGGCATGTAATCCAAGCTGTGCAAACTATCCGATCTGCGGCAGGGTTCGCGAGGAAGCATAAGAGCTTTACAAAATGGAAGCAACTAAAAGAGCTGTGACAGACTGTCTTCAGGCAGGTTGTCACAGCTTTTTATTACCTTTCATCGCATTTTATTTTATAAACGGAGATGGAAAAGCTCCTATAGAATAGAGAAACAGCTGTAAACAAAGGATGTAACCGTTTACGATTGATAATGTTAAAAAAAAGATGAAAAAAGTGAATTTTATCGTTGACACAGGGTATGATTCGTTGTATTATATACGAGCGCTGATGAGAAACAAGGGCGCACGAAATAGAAATTTCGGTCTTTGAAAACTGAACAGGAAACGTCAATTGTTTGAGAAAACAATATTCTCGGTATAACGATAACAAAAATGAAATTCAAACGCAAGTCATGCGTTAGAGCTAAATCAAATGGAGAGTTTGATCCTGGCTCAGGATGAACGCTGGCGGCATGCCTAAT
>NZ_JAHOOJ010000029.1:0-39063 GCF_019132535.1 Erysipelatoclostridium sp. DFI.2.3
ACAAGGTCCTTGATCTGCTTTGTCGAAATAAAAGATGTGTTCATAGTATTTTTCCTCCTGTAAGTATGTTTCGTATCTACATTCTTACCCGCTTTTTACTATTTACACATCTTTTGCTATATTCCCTTATCTTTTAAAATCAGTGATACAAAGTTGTATTTCTTTTAGGTTTTTAGTATGTTCCATATCCATAGATAACATAACTATTAATAGTATAAGTGTTTTGTTTACATTGATCATTAGAATTGCCTTCTACTGTGTAAATAATATTATTTTCTACTTTTTCAACAATACCAACATGATCACTAATACCATCTCGTTGCCAATCAAAGAAAATTAAATCTCCTGTTTTTGGCGTATAACTTTTATCTTTCCATTGGTCTTTATCCTGATAGTATTTTATACCATCTCTCACTGCTGAAAATTTGGGAATTGTTATATCAAGATCACCCGATTGATAGGCTACCCAACTTACAAAGCAGGCGCACCACTCAACTCGTTCTTTATATCCATACCATGACCAATAAGGTGTACCTCCTTGATTGCCTAATTGTGATATGGCAATATTGACAAGATTGCTGTTGCTTGTACCTAAACTTGCAAATTGGTAATACCTCATAACATGAGGCACATATTCAGGATCCCCATAGCTATTCCAACCATGCTTACGTGCCTGCACATCACTAAAGACTTTTGCATTTCCTTGAGAGTATGCACCAAAATTAGTTAAAGCCCATTCGATATAGCCATTACCAAAGTTATATCCCTGCATTGCTAAACTTAATAAGGGAATATCTAAAGGATCAGTACAGTTTGCTCTTTTAAGGCAGTCTGCAAAATTTTGCACACCAACTTGAATTGAATATTCTGGATCAGTTATAGCATTGGGTGTATTAGGAAACTTTGTGTTAAAGGAACATTCACTAGATTGCATAGGATCAGTCCCTTTACCACCTGATTCTTGCATCATAATTGCCTGTAATGCATTGATAAAATGAGGTATTTCATATTCATCTGCATACTTTTGGATGATTGGTGTATATTCAATAACTTCCTTTGATAGCTGATTACCACTGCCACTGCTGGAACTTCCAGTCATAAAGATTCCACCAATCAAAGCAATCAGTAATATAATAAGGATAGCAATCCAGCCAATTGAACAAAGAAATGTAAGTGATGTTCTTGTTGTATCGATAATTCTTTTAACAGCACTGACTCCCTTTTTTGATACTGACCATGACTTACGTCCTATGGCTTTTATTGTATGATAAGATTCTTTTGATACTTGAGCAGATTTAATTGCTGACTGCTTTGCTATTTCCTGAGAAGTTTTTATAGTAGTTTTAGAAGTGTTTTTAATTGTTTTACCACTACTGATAGAATCTTTGATGTTTGATTTGGTATTTTTGATTTCTTTTTTTGTCTTTCTGTTTGTGGTTCTGATATTTTTTTGAGCATGTTCTTTTGCTTTTATTTTTGAAGGAGTATCACTGCTACTATCTATATCGTCTAATACCGTATCTTTTTTGGATTTTCGTTTACTTTTGATATAACGATATCCTTTTTGCACTTGTATCTTTGTTTCAATTGCTGTTTTATTTGCTAAATGTTTAGCATTTTCATTAACCTTGCTAACTGCATAATCATTAGGACTTGTGTGTTGAGGTTGTGTATTTTCTTCAATTTTATCTTTTGTTTTTGATGATATATTACGAATATGTTCTCCAGCAATTAAAGCCTTATCAATTGATTTGACATCTTTGATGATATCTCTCGTTTTAATTGATTTGCTCATCTTTCTTTACCCATATTTTTTCGATAAGGCTGTTCTTTAAAGTATTCAGGATATCGTAGTTTAATTGCTTCAAAAAAATATGGAGCATATTCGCAAGCAAATAACTCTGATGGCGTACTCTCATTCTCATAGCCATCTTGTGTGTAACCGTTCCATAAATTAAAGGCTAATCTTGTTGTTAAATCTGACCCACTGGTTTGCCATGGTTGATTTAATCCATTAATGATAATGGAATCATCTTTTTTATTATATAATTCATCAATATGGTATCGACAGTCTTTATCAATACTAAGCGTATAGAAAAGTGAAAGATGATACGTATCATTGTTTTTGCAACCATTAACAAGTGTATAAAAAAATTGTTCGTGTTCTCTTGAGTTGAATTTCATAATTGGTTTCTCCTATCATTAAAAATAGGGACAGATTATCTCTGTCCCAGCTGTATTTCATTTTTACTTTTTACCTTTGTATTTGTTGGTTTGGTATTGGTTTTCTTTATATCATTAAGTTCAGATTTCACTGATTTTTTTGATTGTGAATTTTTTTCTAATTCAGACAGAGTAGTTATAACACTATCTGTTTTAACTGACATCTTTGTAAATACTGACATACAGAAAAATAAATTTTCCTGTGTTTTTGATATCAAACCTTTGTTAGTATCACGAGGAGTTGTTTCTTTTGATCCTTTACCAATAAATATTCTACCAATGTTTTTTAAATGTGAATTAGCTTCGTGAATTTCATTACCAAGTTTTGATAATTGATCAATATTTTGATCCATTAATTCAATTGAATTGTCTAAACCTTTTTTGATGGTTTCCATCATTCCTTTAACATTTAGTTTTTTTATGGCTGAATTTAAAGCTGATTTACCTTGTTTTTTAAATTCATTAACAGCTTTATCAACTGTTTTTATAACATGCTGTTTTAATTTTATTAAAGAGTTCTTTGCATCGTAGACTTTTGTTGTGACTTTATCAACAGCTTTATTTGCAGTTGCACGAAATGTCTTGTCCTGAATAGAATTTAATTCCTGTTTTACATTTCTCAGTTCTTCTAGTACTGTATCAAACTGATACTCCATCTGATCAATATATTGTATAAGATAATCAAATTCCTTTTTTTGATCACTCATACCGTTTTCGTTAAGAAGCTGACTAAATTTCTTGATGTTTTCCTGTTGTGCTAATGGTTGTTTTTCCATAATTAATGATCCTTTCTATAATGTGGAAAGATAGAAATTATCTTTCTCTATTTTCATTTATTTTTTTCTTTTGACTTGAACGCTCATTCTTATCATTAAATTCAGTGGTTACCAGATTATCTTCATTCAGAATAATATCACCATTATGATATTTATGTTTGATCTTAAGGATTGCTTCTCTTAATGAATTGGCTTCAATCTGGCAGATATGACTTAACGTTTCTTTGATCTCAATGTTATATTTATTCATATTGTTTTCCTTTCATAGCATTTTGACGATCTGTTGGCTTGGTTGTCATTAACTGATATAGTTTGGTATCTTTTGGGAACTGATTAATAAACGGAACTAATGAATTTCCATATTTGATTAGACCACACCCAGCATCAGCATTAGTGATATAGGACATTTGTTCATCACTGATACTTAACAGTTTGGCAAGTTTTTGTCTATCTTGTGAAGCCTGATTTAACATAACAATAAATTCAGAGTTGGATAACATTGTACTAGCAGTTACAGATGCTAATAAATATTCTACATTTTGGGTGATTCCTGTTGGATACCCATCTCTTTTTCTGAACTGACGCCATGCACTGTTGAAAAAGGATGCTGAATACTCATTTTCAAACACGACATGAAACTCATCAATGAACACATGAGTACGAATACCTTTTTTCCAGTTATCTGTTACACGATTTAGCATTGCATCAGTAATAACTAACAATCCCATTGTTTTCAACTGTTTTCCTAAATCCATGATGTCATAGACAATCATACGGTTATTTGTATCTACGTTCGTTTTATGGGCGAAAGCATTTAATGAGCCATCTGTGAATAATTCCATTTCTAATGCAAGATTATCTGCTTCCTTTTCTGGCTGTTCTAATAATTTTTCTCTTAATACGCATAAAGTTGGTAGCTTGCCACCATTTTGATAATCTTCATAGACTAAAGCAACACAACGGTCAATAATTGATTTCTCTTTTGGTCCTAGTCCATTTTTATCCAACTGTTCAAACAATGATAAAATAAATTCAGACTTATCAATAACTGGATTTTTACCTTCACCATAACCTTGAGTCATATCCATAGCGTTGATGTGGTCATCACTACCTGCTGCTATATGGATAACCTCGCCACCTAATGCTTTAATAAGTGCTGAATACTCATTTTCTGGATCGCATACTAAGATATCATCATTGGTACTTAATGCTAAAAATACAATTAGTTCCTTAGCACTGAATGATTTACCAGAACCAGGTACTCCAAGTAAAAAGGCAGACTGATTTAACAGATTCTCCTTATTAACCATAATCAGATTATGCGATATTGCATTTTCTCCATAGTAAATACCATCTTTATCCATGATTTCTTGAACTCTAAAAGGATTTAATACTGCAAGACTTTCTGTTGTAAGGGTACGAAGGGCATTGATCTTACGAACACCCATTGGTAAAGCGGTATTTAATCCATCCAACTGCTGAAAATTGAGAGGAGCCATTTGACATAGATGTTTGCGAGCAGTTGTTAATAATGCTTCACTGTCTGTTTCTAACTGTTCTAAACTGTCAGCTGTTAATACAAATGTTAAAACTGCAAACATCATTCGCTGATCTCTGGTGGTTAGATCATCTAAAAATTCCTTAGCTTCTTTTCTCTGCTGTTCCATATCGTAAGGAATTACAGCACTAAAGTTATTGCTGGCATTTTGACGTCTTTGCCAGTTGGTTATATTTGTTTCTACACCTAATAAACGATTTTCTACTTCTCTTACTGCTTCATCAGTTGGAACTGGAATCACATCAATGCTCATCATCATGTTATGATTCATATCCGTTAGTTCAGCAATCATGTTGTCTTTAATATAACTGGCATATTCCTTTAAAAAGAAAACACGACCATATCGTGTTCCCATTGTAAAATAATCTTTTTTAAATTCAAAACTGTCAGGACAGATATAGTCTTTAAAATCATGCCCTTTTCTCATCAGTTGTTTAAGGTCAATTTTGAAATGAGTTTCCTCACCAGTTCGATAGAAATCATGTAATATCTGTAATCGCTCTACAGCATTCAAGACTTTACATTTAGAGTCAAGTCTTGCTAGATGTGTTGTCATATCCGTAGTAACTCGACGAAAATACATTTTTGCATCTTCATAGTTTTTTCTAAATATAGATACTGTTAAATACATTTCTCTAATCATACCATTCGTTCCCATTGCTTTATCTAGCAACATTTGATTATATTCTTCACGATACTGATCAAGACTGTCATTCATTAAAGGCAATAGAATTTCTTTTTCAAAATTCTCCTTATTTAATCGTCTTAATGAAATTGTTATTTTAGTGGTTGCACCACTATCAAATGAATTTAGTAACTCTGAATATTCTAAAAACATAGCTTCTTTATCTTCACAAGAAGCAACTGCATAATTGATATCAGTAAACTTATAAGTTAAAGAAAACTTGTTTTTTCCTACCTGAAAGATACCATCATTATAGATGGTATCAACAGGAATAACCTGTTGTACTTTTTTTGGCACTTTAAATTTTTCTTTATCCTGCTTGGTTAAATTACTTAACGTTTTTATCACGTTTTAGTACCTCTCTTTCTTTTTTATTTATATAGGGAATCATTGCTTCCCAGTAAACATTATTGCTTTCAAATTTAATTTCTCTAGGAATCAGTAGTTCTGATTTAATCCATGCCCATACAAACTGCTCAGCAGTAAGTCCATTATAGGTAACAAAGCCTAATGCAGCAAATGGGGAAGCTCCTAAAACACAAAACCATGATAATGTTTCTAATCCAAAATAGGGCTTCATTATAAAATACAGTAGCACTGCCATAAGACAGGCTAAAATTGAAAAAATGAACTGTCTAAGTGACAGTCCAAAATAAATAGATTCTGTATAATTACGGATTTCCTTGTTTACTTTTACTTCCATAAATATTCCTTTCTCAAAAAGAAAAAAAGAACTTAATCAATATTAAGCTCTTAAATCATTCTTATTGTTTTTGTTTAAATGATAACATCTTTTCCAAATAGATAATTCCTTTAGTTTCATCAATAGAATAATAAAAATTAAAGGGAATTTTTGATGAAGTATACTTATATAAATATTTAGAATATAGTGGTGTTTTACCAGCGTTCTCTGATAAGAAAGAAGCAACATACAATATCTCATTTAATACTTTTTGAGCATAATCATAATTTTTAAAATGCTCTATACAGTATGAATCAATATTGTTTAATGTTTCATCTATTTCTTCTGTAATGAGTACTTTATAAACCATATTTCAACTGATGTTTTTTAGCAAAATCATCAACACTCATAGTTTCTATTTCACCATTCATAAGTCTTTCATGCTGTATATCTAACTCTTTTTTAAGTTCTATTTCTTTGACAAAGTCATTTAGTTCGTCATCAGTCATAACGTTATAAGAAATACCATCAAAAACCATTTTTCTAATTTCCATATAACCAACTCCTTTTCTATTTGTAGTATACCATATTCTTTGTTTTTTGAGTATAAAATTGATGAATTGAAAATAAATTTTTATAAACCCATCATTTCTCTAACAACACGATCACTCATCTTGACTGCCCCAACCAAAACAATCATATTGAAGATAAGTTCACCAACATAACTCCATACCTGAGTAACAGCTTGAGCAGTTTCATCTACTGCTGGTGGTGAAGATGCAAAAAGTGAAAAGATGATACATGCTAATACAACAATAGCTCCTTCAAGACAGACTGCGCAGTATGATTTCAAAAATGATTTTCCAACATTCTGCGTTGGCTCACCACCAAATGTAGATAACGGAACTGGAGCAATTGCGGTATAAAGATAAAGTCTAAAAAATCTTCCATACACACTCATAATCATGACAAAACTTAATATTGTAATGAACAATCCACCAATCAAAGTAACTGCCCATAGAGGTATAGAGTTAAAAAAACTAACATCTTCTATGGCAGTAATAAGTGAATCAGGAAGAACAGTATCAGTTGCAGCACCAAATCCAGCACTGTTCATAATTGTTGATACAATTCCCTGTACAATTTCAAATAATGCTATCATAAGTTCCAGTCCATAAGTGACAACTCCTTTTGCTAATGCAAAACGAATAAATAACTTTAGTGCATGTTCAGGTTTCTTGACTTCTGCGAATGATCCACACGTTTTCATTACACCAACTACAAAGAACAAAACTAATAGGGCAAGACCAATGGCCATTAATGCACCATTGATCTGCTCTATAACTTGCCAAATGCCTCCACCTTTAAAATCTTTAGGCGATTGGGTAATAATATTCCATATTTCAGCTAACTTTTCATTCCAAGTATTTAAAGCATTTTGCAGGTTTTGAACGATCCAGTTATCACTTTCCATTAGCCTGCAATAGTATTCAAAATTTCTTTAGCGAATGTAATAATAACACCACCTGCAAGTGTCAAGAAACCATTCGCTCTTTGTGAAGGATCGTGTGATTTCAAACTTAGACCGATTTGAACAATACCAAAACCAAGCAAGATCATACCAATTGCTCGAATCAGTCCAAAGATAAAATCACTAAGATTATTAATAACCGTTAGTGGATCTCCTTCAGCATGAACTGGTGTCAAACCTAGTGTAAAGAATGCAACTAATACTACATATATAATAAATAATACTTTCCCTTTACGAGATAGTGTTTGTTTTTCATTTTTCATTTCATAATTCCTCCATATTTTTTATTCATCAGCAAAAACAAATTCAGTATCACTTAAATCAAAATCTAAAGCCTCCTCAATATCATAACTCAATGATACTGAAGCAATTGCTTCTGTTATTTCTCCATGATGATATTCAAAATCTTTATTACCACTATCTGGTGTCATAGAAATATTTGGATGATGGGTTATCTCATATTTTTTATCCATGATGGGACGTTCACCGCGAATAAATAAAATAGCTAGTTCATTATCTAATAGCCTTACTTCATCAGGCGTTAGTAACTCACGTCCATTATTTTGATAATTGGTAGAATAGTTCCCACTATGACCTGTGCTTTTACCATAAGTGTTGGTATCTATGGTTGCTTTACCTAATAGCTCAGATACATATTTATGAGTGCTTTGCTCATTTCCTCCGAGATATAAAAATTCATCACAGTTTCCTACGATAGATTCCCACTGCTTTTCAAATAATGCTTTTAATTGGGCAAGATTTTGGAGAATAATCGAAACTGACACTTCTCGGCTACGCATAACAGATAAAATTTTATCAAAGTCATCCGGCAAACTGACGTTCGCAAACTCGTCCATTAAAAAATGCACGTGAACAGGCAATCGTCCATGATACTTATGATCGGCTACCCAGAACAGTTGTTGAAACAGCTGGGTATATAAAATGGAGATTAAAAAGTTGAATGATGTATCGTTATCGGGAATAATTGCAAATAAGGCAACTTTCTTTTCACCAATACTTGTCATATCTAACTCATCAGTTTGTGTTAATTTAGATAAGGATTCAAGATTAAACTTTTCCAAACGTGCCGCTAATGTGATCTGAATAGATTTTAATGTTTTTGCACTACCTGAATGATAATCTCGATAATACTTAACCGCAATGTGATTAGGATTTCTTTTTTCTAGTTTAAAGAAAAGAATATCCAGTGGGGACTGATAATAATCATCATCTTCATGCACTTCACCAGCTCTAAGCATTTCCATAACCATAGGAAAGTTTTGCTCATCTTCAGGGGCTTCATATTTAAGATAAAAGATCAATGCTAGTAAAAGCATACTTGCAGCAGTATCCCAAAAGGGATCCTGACTCTGCGCCCCTTTAGGGGTTGTTGCTTTAAACAAATTGGTCACTAACTTTTGTACGTCATTATCATTTTTCAGATAGGCAAATGGGTTATAGCAAAACGATTTATCCATATTGATTAAATCTAATACTCGTACTTCATATCCCATCTGTTTAAGCATATTTCCAGTATCTCTGGTTAGCTCTCCTTTTGGATCTAATACAACAAAACTGGTATTTCCCTGTAAAAGATTAGGTTTTGCATAAAATCTTGTCTTACCTGCACCACTTCCACCACATATCAAAGTGAGTAAATTACGTCGATGTTTTCGACTGTTATAGCTGATACGAACATTTTGTGTCAGTATCTTATCTTTAATGGGTTTCCTACTTGAATATTTTTTATTCACTTTTGTAATGGAACCCCATTTGGCACTTCCATGTTCTTCGCCACGTCGATAGTTCTTTTTTGTAGAATAATAAATTCCAATACCTACACCATAGATACATAGAAAAAGGAAGATAGTTTTTAAGCTATCTTCCGTCCATGTAATGGATAAAGGGTTGTTTAAGGCATTGGTCATATCAGCAAGATGTGAAAATATACCTCCTGTAAATAAATAGGGGGCTAACAATAAAGCTATCCAAATTACTGGAACTGTACCAGCAAGAAATAGTGCTAAATACGTTTGATTCTGCTCATCGCTCACTGCGATCACATCCTTTATATCTTTCTTTGGCTTCAATGACTTTTAGTAAGGTATTATCAATGATTTCAGTATCCTGATTATTTTTAATCATTTCTGTTCTTCTGTCATTTAATGTGTTTAAAATTATACCATAATCATATTTATCCAACCTAAGTGTATAAATTTCTTTCATAACTTATCCCTTTATCTTTCATATGATTTTTCTTTAGTAGATCGATTTTGAACTAATGTTGGTTCCATGCGATTAGAGATATCATTTGCAATATTTTTAATTTTTGCTAATTCTTTTTTGATATCCTGTGGCTCATTGGTTTCACTTTGAGGACTAACTTCAAAGATAAAATCATCAGTATTTACACCATATTGTTTACACAACATATAAGACGAAGCATAGGCAGTTAAGTGATTTTCATTGCGGTCATAATGAGGATTATCTTTCGCCATCATTGCATGAGCAATTTCCATTGTTGTTAGCTGAAAAACTTTTGTAGCATCATCAAGACCATTTCTTAAATAAATCTTATCTGAATTTTTATCATACATAACAGCATAACCTTGTGGCATTTGTTCTGGAGTGATTGATTTAAAGCCTACAGGGGAACTGTTTGCTAATGCCATAATTAAACTGTTGATGTCATTTAATGGTGTTTCACGATGACGTGAGTTTTTAGATTGAGAAATATCATAAACCTTTTTGGCATTGATATAAGTGCCTACTGATCCATCTTCACGACGATATTCATCACCCGGCTCTAAAATCAATACCTTATTATCCAATTCGTTTCTGCGGATATAATTCTTTTGATTTTTCCAGTAACTTAGATCACCTAACTGTGTAGCCTGTGGCATTTGTTTTAATACCAGTAAAGCATTATTCACTGAATAACTAGGAAATTTACTTTGCATATCTAAATAGGACTGAAATACTTTAGGATCAGCACCAACACTTAATGCCATCTCATTAGCCATAGAGAAACACTGTTCTCTGTTTGCCTTACTTTCAGCAATAAAGGCATCAATTGATTTCTGTTTGCTTTCTTCAGTACTTTGAATACCTGTAAACATTTCATTTAAATTACTCATAGATTATTACCTCTCTTTTCTTTTGGATTTTTTAGTTTTAGGTTGTTTATGGTAAACAGCTTTAGAAGAATTTGATTTTGATTTTTCTTCTTTTATCTGCTTAGTCGCTTTTTTATCCTGTTCTGCTTTTATTTCATTTAATTGTGATTTAACACTTGGTTTTGGCAGTTTAATAGGTTCCCCCACGACTTTCTTCAATGAAGGCTCGGACTGACGGGATTTTGTCGTCTTCGCCAGATTGGGGTTTGAAACATTTGTTTCCTTTTGCAGTGGTTTTGCAAATACTTCTTCTAGCACTTTTTCATTCTCTGATTTGGTTGGTTTATCACGATCAGGCACTTCTTTATTCTTTTTCGCCTCACGTGTTCTTTCAATATCTGATTTGATTTGAGCTTCAGATTGACTAACATCAGCAAATTTAAAGCGTTCTACTATACGATTAATTCTGCTGGCATCTTCTTGTTTAACAATGATATCAATCATACCATCATTACTCATCTTAGAATCACGAATACCACTGTATAAAATACCGTATTTCTTTGCCTCAATTTTAAATTGTTCATAATCACTTGCTTTAACAGTAAAAATAGTTAAAGGTCGTCCTGTTTTGATTAGATTTTCTAATCGAGTACGACCTTTGCTTTTTTTGTTGTCTTTTAAAATCGCATACAGCATGGTGGCTACTTCTTTAGCTGCTACTCCTGTAATACGCAATGCAACTTCAGCTCCATTCAAGCCCATCTTAATGACTTGATCAGCGGCTTCTCCTCCTGTGTTCAATTTTCGTCTCCTCCTTTCTTTCATCTTCTTTAATAACTTTTAGTTTCTCTTTTATAACCTCTGAACGTTTTGCAATATGATCACATAAGACCACCTCCTTTCGTAATTTTCCAATCTCAGCAGTTAACTTTGATATTTCACTTTTCAGAAATGATTTATCATCTAAATCTTTGCTTCTCAGTTTAGAGCGTAGGTGTTTACGTTTACTGATAAGTGCATTCATTTGTTCTAGCTGTTGATTTTGGTATGAAAAAAGCTGTTGTGAGGTATCAATCTTGTTCATACACAACAGCTTAGTTTCTTTATTAATATTTTCTAATTTTGCGAGATCTTCTTTTAACAAAAAGTGAAGTCTAGCAGGGGATACTGGTTTGTTTTTAGGCAGTATTCCTAACTTAAAACAGTACTGAAAATATAAAGCACGAATACCTTTATATTTACGATGTTTATTTAATGGACCATGTAATTTCATGACAATGATTTTACTAGGTTCTTTCTTTTCAGGTGGAAAACCTCGTGTATTGGCTATAATCTTTTTACAAATGGCATTATAGGTATACTCATCACCTAGATTCCTCGCTAACTTCATACCACGTTCTTTGCCTTGAGGTCTAACGGTAATATCCTTACCTTGTTTGATTGAGTAGCCTTTTTGTCTTAGCAGATAAAAGAACTGTTTATCAGTTAATGCTTTTGAGATAGCTTCATCGACATCGGCTTTAATAATTCCACGCCACGTAGGTCTGCCATCCTGTTCCGCTTTCCACTCACCATAATGTTTTGCTTTACCACGTTTAGGGTTTTCAATGACAGATAATCCAAACTCTTTACAAATACGATCCGAAGTTTTTCGCATTAGCATATAAGTTTTGGTACAGTCATTGTAGCGATAGCCATCTTTAAAGGACACTGAATTTAAAACAAAATGATTGTGGATATGATTTTCTTTATCTAAGTGGGTTGCAACGATCACTTGAAATCGTTCACCCCATAATTCATTAGCAAGTCTAACTCCAATTTCATGTGCTATCTCTGGTGTTGCTTCGTTAGGAGCAAAAGACTGGTAACCATGAAAAGCAACAATACCATCTTCTTTACCATAACGTTTTTTAACTGCCATCATTTCCGTTCTTGCAGTATTGATGGAACAGTTAATGCCACTAACAAAATGCTCTTTAAGTTCTTCAGATACAGTAGCATCTTCACGCATTGCATAACCAATCACATCTCCCAATGCTTCAGTTTCATTATCATTCATATCCTGTTTTTCGTAATATTTGGGATTTGTTGTTTTCTCAGGATTTTCAGCATAGATGACTAATTTACCTAGCCAGCCTTTAACATCCCATATCGCAGTCGTTGCCATTATTTATCCATAGGTTGTGGCAAGATAACTGCTTCAGTTATTTTTGTTACCGCATTTTCAAATTCTTTAACTGCATGATCATACTGTTCAACATCAATGACATTTAACTGATGAGCTTTTCTTGCTAGCTGATTTAGATTATTTCCAATAGCGTGTAATTCTTTCATCATCATATAGTAATCAGCTGGTGGACTATCTCTAGGAACAACACCATTTATCAAATGACGAATATATGCTTCCTGTGATAGACCACTTCTTTGCACTAATCTAGCAAGATGTTTTTTTTCTTTTTCATTTAATCTTGTGATAATTGATATATTTCGTTTTCTCATTTTTTTGCTCCTTTTTATTGTAAAATAAAAACAACAGCTTATTTTCAGTCTGTTGCTTATTGTATTAATTATTTTCTAATTTAAATACATATCCATTACTATTTAAAATATTAAATGTATCAATTAATCTAAATTGTTGATTCCTATCAATTAATAATTCTTTCTCATTTCTAAATAATACAAACCAACTTATATCACTAATATATGCAACTGGAGAACCCTTAGGAATCAATATTATTGCATATCCCTTGCTGTTAGATACTTTAAAAAATCTATTCAATAGTATACGATGATATACATGAGTACCTTTAAAATCAGCACATTTAAAAATACTATTTTTATTTAAAGTTTTATAATAGTTATTTTCCTTTTTATCAATACATCTAACTACTATAATATTTTCTTGTAATATTGGACATTTTCTTATTGCCTTTGAAATAATACTAGCTTCGAAACAATCTTTATCATCCCTTAACATAGCATTTATTTTTCTTGAATTTCTAATATACTTCCTTATTGCTTTTTTCTCCTCTTTATTCAAATTCTTTTTCCAATTTGAAAATTGCTTTTTTAAATTATTAACATGTACTACTTTAAAATGCACACTTTCATCAATTCTACTATCTATTCTATAATGTATATTTCCTCACCTTCTTACTCTATCTAAATTTTAAGGGTATTAGGGAAATTCCCTAAAAAGGATAATGGGCTATCCATATCCAGTGCTTGCTGGTATAGTGCATAATATAAAGTAAGAGTGTGTATTTTGGTTTCCGTTATTTTACAACTACCTCAAAAGAATTTTGGTGAATATCTACGGGATAATAAATTAAATGTTATGATTTCGCCATTTGATTAACCATTTGTTTAATAATTTTCCACACTCACATAAATATTCAATATAATTAGGATCACTACATTTACTGTGTTTATTTTTATATACACTTTCTTCATAATTATAATTGCTGACTTTTTCTAAAAATCTTCTCTCATTTGATTTGACATATGTGTTAAATTGTTTTCGTTCTTCTTTATTTTTAAAACACAAAATAACATTATATGGATTAGAAAGCATATATTCAGATTGGCATATATCTGTTGACTCTTTAAATGAATTTTCTTCTATTTGTTTAATTGTATCATATGAATTGCATAACCAATTATCAATCATATATTCTATAGAATCCTTTTCAACATAACAATAACATATATACTCGTTATTCGTATTCTGAAATAGTATTTGATTTTTCCACATTGTACGCTTAAACCTGAAACTATCTGCAAAAATCGCTAATGTGGAGTATAAAACTGTTGATAAATATTTTAAATTAATCGTATAAATATATGAATTGTGTATTTTTCCTGGTAATTCATTCATCCAATAAATTTCGTGTTCAATTTTATCAATATTTCCTTGATCAAATCTTTCTTCACATAATTTATATTGAATAGTAAATTCAGGAAATAGTTTATGATAATATTCTCCAGAAAAGTCATTACTTGAATGTATCCCATCAGTTCCAACTGGATACCATGATTTTGTATCTTTTAACAAATATACTGCCTTTTCCAATGGTGATAGATCTAAACCAAGTCTTTTTTTCCACAAGTATTCAATTTTATCAAAATCTGCAGAAGATGTTTTAGGAGTATTTGTATCAACAACACGTGTGTATATATGGTACTTAAAGATATCATTATAATTATCTATTAAATAATAGGGGACATTTTTACTGTTTTTTATGATTATTACATCTATTTCTTTTTCTAATTCAATCGTTTGCACATAAACGTTAGGGCGACAGCCATGTGCAAACTTTTTAGTATGCAAAAAATCAATTACATTTTGTTGGTTCATACGATTTTCGTTTTTTTCAATACCGCATATTTCTGCAGAATCATTTACACCAATTATAATATAAGCATCCTGATTTGCAAGATTATTTGCCATACAAATAATATCATGCAATAAATCTCCTTTGTTTTTATACCATTCTTGTTTGAAATCCCAATAATCTCCTTCTGTCTTAAGTTCAATTAAATTTCTAATTTTATCTTTTAAATTTTCCATAATTTCCACCTAATTATTCAATAAATATTTTGTTTTTCCATGTTCTTATTTATATTTATATAATACAATAAATTTATTTTTAAATTATCATAAAATATTTCTTTAATCTATATCTGAATCTAATTTATCATTAATAAATCGATACTCTTTTTTATTATAGACTCCTTGTTTATTTCGGTCCTTTCCTTTACAATAAGGACATATATAAATCACTCTACCATCTGGTAACGTTCTATAGTGTCCACGAACTCCCCAAACTGTAGCTGTGTACTCGTGGTTAGCATTACTTGCACCATGTTTTATGATATTACCATCTTCATCTATTTGAATTATTCTTTTGACTAATACAATATGATTATTTTTTTTAAATTCTTCATAATTTTCTGATATCTCATCTCTTTGCTTTATAATTCTAATTTCTTCAGGACAATTATTCATTTCATATTGAATTCCAGCCCAAAAATTACCTAACCAGTATGATAACTTAGCAATATCATCATAATTAAAATAATTCAATGCTTCTTTATTTATGGAAATAGGTAAAATAAATGCGCCTTCATCTTGCCCAATTTCAACTATTGCTGTTTCCATTTCGATTCCAATGTCTTTATCCACAAGACAAACTGTTAATGCACAATATACACTTTTATTAATATATGTGAAAGTGGCATATATTCCATATGCAGACGCCTCTGTACGTACTCGATTGACATTACTTAATAGCACACCTATTTGTGTATCTGCATTTAAATCACCAAATATGTTTAATTCAAATTCTTTTAATGCAATAGGTTGCGTAAAAAAATCATATGATCTACCTATAAAAGATATTTTATCAGCAACAATATCAGTAAGATCAAAATAATCAATAGGTTTTGTAAAATTAATTTTCTTTTCATTTATTACCACTCTTGAAAAATTTATATCAGCCATTACACTTTTTCCCCAATACCATTGAAGTTCTTGAAGTGTAGAAGGCAATCGATTTGATCTAAAATTCATTTACTTACTCCTTTCTATACATTGTCATTTATCTATGATAATATTATCTCATTTAATAATATCGCATACAAGAAATTTAGAAATTACAAAATAATTTGTAACAATCAGTATTTATCTTGTGTAATTTTTAGTATTCGCTTTTAGTCTTGATTTCGTTTTAGCAATACCCAGCCTCATACATAGATTGTCATTAGTGTCTTTGTAATTTTTAGGAGGATCATCATAACAACTGTATTCAGGCATATTTGATTTCATATTTTTAATAATTAACTTGGTAGCTCGTCTTCCAACTTTATCTAAATCCAAATGAAAAACTATATTCTTGACTTTTGTATGTTCTTTTAGAAACTGCTCTAAAGCAAGTGGAATCTTAATTTTCGTAGTATCATTTCTAGGCGCATATATACCTGTTAGAGAAAGAATATGCTCGTGATTAAACTCTTTATTATCCAGCTCAAATAAAGTTGCTTGTGATAATACATCTATTGGTGCTTCATTAACATGAACAGTGTCACAATCAGGATTATTTGATTCTATACAAAACGAATAACGTTTATCACTGCCAGTCGCATCACCTATGAAATCTTGATTAATCCCACGTAATGCTATATGTCGAGGTTTATTAGTCTTTTTGTCCCAGCCTATAAAAGCAACATTTTGATATACCTTATTTGTTGATGGACTTGTATATTCATTTTCATATAATAGATAGTGGTCAATACAATGTTTAATAACATTAAATGATATTCCTCGACTTAATAAATAATTAATAGCATTTTGATCTGTTTTTGCTCTTTGAGGAATCTGTAATTTTTTATCTCTTTCTTTTTCAGAGTAGGGAATATATTCAGGTTCTTTTACTTTTATGTTTTCTGCAATAATTGTAGCTGCATCTAAGAATGTGTAATTATCTACTTTAATTAAAAAATCTAGTGCTGATTTACCACCAATACCCATTGACTGCCAATTCCACAATCCATTGGAAATATGCAAACTGTCATGATCACGTATACAATAGGTATTATGCGAAATCTTTTTTAATCTATCTGGCTGATAATTTAACAGATATGTCAATAAATCAACCTGTTTTACTTTCTTTAATATCTCTGGTTTTATATATGCCATTTTACATAACTCCTTTTAAATATTTTTATGCAAAAAGGAGAATCATTATTGACTCTCCTTAAATAGATTTGCTCTTGCAAGCATGAGTATCATATCTTTAATTCCTCTAAAATAGGACTCTTTCATTAATACCTTATTGATAGAACTATTAATTTCATGATATTCTTTTATGTTTTTTTAATCTTCTTCTCTAATTGTTACAGGTTGTAATAACTCTAATTTGTTAATGACTGGAAAGTCATCCAGTAATAACCCCTTTACATATAGAATTTGCTGATATTCATCATGCAACTGAGCATCTTGAGTTATTTCATAACACAACTCATCAAAGTTATCATTTAGTAGAGTAAGAATACTCCAATATCTTTTATCTTCCAACATTTTCCCACCTCCATATAATAAATTACTGGAAAAACAGGAAAATTACAAATGTGCGATTTATTACAAAAGATTAATGAGTATTAACCATTGCAGACATTCTGCTAAGCCTACTTTATACATTTCACATTTTTCATAATTATTAATCATGTGCTGATTTTGCATATAGGTTGCTAATGCTTGTATTTCCTCTTTAGAGTATATATCTTTCGTTGCTACAGTAGATTCAATAATATCAACTAAATGGGGATACTTCAGTTTTACTTCTTCATTTTCCTTATTCAAGAGTTTGTAATTATCACAAGCAGATAGATTATCTAACATTTTGGAATCTAGCCTGTTAAATAAATCTCCAAAAGATGAGATATTTTCTTCTAAAAACGGATCAATATATTTTGTCATAAAATACCTACCATACTTAATAAAGTTATACAATCAGCAATACCTGTTTTATATAATTCTAAACGTTCATAATCATCAATCTGTCTTTGATATTCTATATACTCCTTTAATTTTTGCATTTCTTCTTTTGAATACAATTCCTGCGTTAAATCTGTTAGTTCAAAGAATGCATAAATAAACTTATTCTCCTCAGCTAGATAATCAGCTTTATTCTTTAATGAAATATACTTTTCAGATTTGTGTTCTAATTCAGTACAGCTTTTGTCATCTAATCGGTCAAGGAATCTGCTCATAAGCGTAGCGTGATCTTCATCTAATAAATCTATAAATTTCATGGCTATCCACCTCCTAGATTTATTATAGGAAATGAATACCCATACGACAAATGTGCGATTTTTAATTAACGTACATAATCTTTAGATTTAACATTCATTTCTATATCATCATTACTTCCTATTTCATTGTTATCAATGATATTTGGATCTTTTTCTTCTATTTTTAATTCCATTGTCAACTTAGCAAATTGTTTTGCTTTTTCCTGTAGTTCTTCTTCACGATCAAAAGGTTTTTCTGCTTCGATTTTTGCTGAAGCTAATTGGCTTTTTACATCTGCAAGGGCATTTTCATTTTCTTGTAACTGTTTTTCTAAACCATCAAGTGCATTATTGATTCTAACAATATTACCAAACTTATCACTACCTAAATCAATCTGATAGCGACCATATCCTTTTAACTGAAGTTTATATTCTGCATAAAATGAATCAAAGAATACAGATATTTCAAATGAACGATAATGACCAATGGAAATAGGATCTGGAGATGTAATTGCTTGACACTGTTCAATCAGTTTATGGCCTGCTTCTGCCTTATCCTGAATAAAAACATTATTCAATGTCATACCGACAAAATCATCATTAGATGGTAATGGATTTTGATTTCGCTGTTCAATATCTAATTTAAGATGTTCAATAATTTCTTCCAGCTGATTGATTTGCTGAGGATATTTTTTTATGATAGCATCCTGATACTCATACTTTTGGTTGAGAAAACTGGCTTTTAATACATTTAGTTTATTGATATCCTGTTCAAGATTACAACGTTCCATAATTTTTGGATCACCAGAAGCAATAGCTTTAATTTCTGCATAATTTAGTACTGCTTCATCGATTTCTTCCATCGTTCTCTGCGGTGTTTTAGAGGTAAATATCTGTGATATAAAAGTCTGTTTTTTCTCAATCGTCTGATAGAGATAGGAGTCAAATGTTCCCTCAGTTACATACGTATAAATAAAGGCTTCACTGTTGAGATTACCTTGCCTTGCAATTCTTCCATGACGTTGTTCTAAATCACGAGGTCGCCAAGGACAATCTAGGTCATGCAATGCAACCAAACGGTCTTGAATGTTTGTTCCAGCACCCATTTTAGAAGTTGATCCATTAATCACACGTACTTTCCCTTGTCTTACTTTACTAAATAAATCCTGCTTTTGTTTCTCGTTTTTAGCTATATGAATATGTTGGACTTCTTCTTCAGGAATTCCCTTAGCAATCAGTTTTGCTTTCATATCATCATAGACATTAAATTCATTTTTACCGTTAGGAGTAGATAAATCACAGAACATAATCTGAGTTAGATTTTCATCTTTGTATTCTTGCCAGATTCGATAAATATTATTCACACAAAGATTTACTTTACTGTTAGGATTATCTGGCAGTAGTGGATTAATAATTCTTTGGTCTAATGCTAATTTACGTCCATCATTAGTAATTTTTAGCATATTGTCAATATGTGGATCTACTTCACGATTTCTTATAGCTTCTGCACGTTCTCCAAGTGCTTTTATCATTTCTTTTTGTTCATTAGAAGCAGGGGCAGAAATGATTTCTTGGTGCATTTTAGGAGTAGGTAATTCCAGCATATCCGCAGTTTGAATATCCGCTACTTCTTTAAACATCGTCATTAGTTCTGGTAAATTGTAAAATCTTGAAAATCTTGTTTTTAATCTGAATCCATTGCCTTCTGGTGTTAATTCCATAGTAGTTGTTGTTTCTCCAAAAGTGGAAGCCCAAGCATCAAAGGACTCTAATCCATGTTCCTGTAACAAGTTGTATTGCAGATACCTTTGCATGGTATAAAGTTCTGCCATACTGTTGGCTACTGGTGTACCAGTTGCAAATACTACACCACGATAATTCGTTAATTCATCAAGGTATCGTGTTTTCATAAACAAATCAGATGCTCTTTGTGAGTTGGTTTGGGATATTCCTGATACATTACGCATTTTTGAAAACAAAAATAAGTTTTTGAATAAATCTGCTTCATCGACAAACATCATGTCAATTCCTAACTGTTCAAAACATAAGATATCATCTTTCTTGGAATTGTCATTAAGTTTTTGCATTTTTTCCTTAAGACGCTTTTTCATGCTTTCTAACTGCTTGACAGTAAAACGTTCACCGTTGTTATTCTTAACGGTTTCAATACTGTTGCTTATTTCTTCAATCTGATCTTCCATCATTTTGATTTGTCGCTCTACTGAAATAGGCATTTTTATAAACTGTGAATGAGTAACTATAACACCATCCCATTCACCAGTTGAAATTCTTGAAAAGAACTGATGACGATTATTTTTAGATAATGTATCTGTTGTTGCAACGAGAATATTAGCACTTGGATACAGACGATAAAAATCACTGGCAAAATCATTAATGATATTATTAGGAACAACATAAATAGGTTTGTTGCAGAGTCCTAATCGTTTTGCCTCCATTCCAGCCCCAATCATTTCAAAAGTCTTTCCTGCGCCCACTGAATGGGCGAGCAGTGTATTTCCACCATAAAGGATTCTAGCAATAGCATCAATCTGATGCTTCCTTAATTTGATATCAGTATTCATGCCTGAAAAAGATAAATGACTGCCATCATACGTTCGATTACGAATGGAATTGAATTTTTCATTATAAATCTTAGTCAATCTTTCACGACGATCAGGATCAGACCATACCCACTCAATAAATCTGGATTTGATAATATCCTGTTTATCTTGAGCAATTGCTGTTTCTTTTTTATTCAGTACACGAACTTCTTTACCTTCATCATCTAACTTCGTATCAAAAATTTTGACATCTCTTAAATTCAAGGTATTTTCGATAATTTTATAAGCATTGATACGATGCGTTCCAAAAGTTTTGGTGGCTCTAACACCACTGTCTAAACTTTTACGAGTTACATTCCATTCTTCAGTAGCTGCTAAATAGATAACGTGAATGTCTTTCTGTTTCCATGATGGGGTTTCCAGTAGATGAAAGATAAACTGTCTATAAACATCTGTAGGGATCCATGTTGTACCTAATCGTAAACTGATATCACTGGCTTTGATAGGCTCAGGCTGAACTTTTTCTAGGGCTTCAACATTTGACTGATAAAGCTCTGGATTTTGATTAGCCATCTGTTTTGCAATCACTAATTTCGCTCGTACATTACCTGATAGATATTCATCAGCAGTTTCATAGACTGGTAAACCATTCTCATTTAATTTCTCTGGATTAGGAAAGATAATCCCATCTAGTTTTTCAATTAGTTCCTCTTTGCTGAAGTTTGATATCTTAGTCATGAAGTCAAAATCAATATGAGCTTTTTCAGCAATACATACCGTTAAGGCTTCACTGGCAGTATCTACGGATTTGATAACTTTTCTTGCCTTGATTGTCTGCTTATAAAAGATATCGGCTTTCTTTTTGAAAGATCTATCATCATTTAATATTTCCAGTGAACAAAGAAGGCTATAAGAACTATCTTCCTGAAATGCCAGTTTATTTCCACGACTGTTAATGATTCCATAATTTTTACTGAAATCATCATAGAGTGAATTAAGTTTTTGCTGTTCTTCGTTAATGAGATGAATAGGTGCTTCGTTAGTTTGCAAATCAATTAATTCTCTCATGCAGTCACGTATTCCTATCATTCCTCTAACTCTGTTTTCAGCAGTTAGCGACATATCTGAAGGATACATTCTACTGTTTTCACGATAATAAATAGTACCGTCTACAATACAGTAGCTGAAGTTGCGAACAGTTGGATCGGCTGGAATTGACTGATCTTCTTCATCAGTGAACAGTATTGGTTCAGTATTTATTTTGGCTTCTATAGAATCCATTGCAATAGCAAGGGATTGTGCTAAATCAACTTCTTCAAATGCTTTACAGTTTGTTGTTTTACCATACTGTGAAGTTTCTTCGACCATTGTTCCTAATATCATCTCTGGATGATTGACAAAATAAGAATTCATTGTTAAACCATCTTCATTGGTATCAAGATAGATCCACTCAGGCTCGTATAAAAGTGGTCTTTCTCTTTTCTGTAGGATAAGGATATCGCTGGTAATTCTTGTTCCTGCATTGTTCATGAAGGTATTATCAGGTAAACGAACAGCACCAAGCAGTTCAGCTCTTTGGGCAATATATTTTCTAACATCATTGTTTTGTTTATCCATTGTAAACTTAGAAGTCAATAGGATAACAATACCTCCAACTTTAACTTTATCCAGTGCTTTAGCAAAGAAGTAGTCGTGTATCATAAATTTATTTTTGTTGTATTTAGGATCATGGATTGGAATCTGCCCAAAAGGAACATTTCCTACTACTGCATCAAATAAATTATCGGGAATATCCGTTTCTTCAAATCCCTGAATAGCTATTGTTGCATTTTGATACAGTTGTTGTGCAATTTTCCCAGATATTTCATCTAGTTCAACACCATAAAAATGACAATCCATATCGTTAGGTTTCATTCCAAAGAAATGACCAATACCGCAGGATGGTTCCAAAATATTACCTGTTTTTAATCCCATATCCGATAATTTTTGATAGATGGATTGAATGACTACTGGAGGTGTATAAAAGGCAGTTAGAGTGGATTCTCTAGCTGCCTTATACTGTTTGTCATTGAGGAGTTCCTTCAATTCCAGATATTCATTTTTCCAATTGGTTTTTGTTTTATCAAAAACATCAGCTAACGATCCCCAGCCAACATAATGTGATAGGATTTCCTGTTCATCAGGAGTAGCTAAACGATGTTCCAGTTCCAATTTTTTTAATAATTGAATTGCCTGAACGTTCGCCCTGTATTTTTCTTTAGGACCTCCTGCACCTAAATCCATATCCTTAATAGCAAAGTCATGACGCTCATTATTGGATACTTCCGGATACAGTTTATGAGAAGCAATATCTGATGTTGGCTGATATACCATATTAGGGATATTTACAGTTTCAATAATTTCAACATCTTCAAACAATTCTTTTTGAGGTGGTAAATCTTTAATTTCATTCTCATGCTCAGCAACAAGGATAGATATTCTTCTTTGGGGATCACTGTCAAACTGTTCACGAAAATATTTTAAATCATCATCACTGCCATCAAAACTAGAAATTAAGCCATCAGTTCCGTATTCAACCTCGGTAGGGTAATTATTTAAAAATATTCTCATTTTTTCAAGATGATATTGTTTATCTATAATGTTATGAAGCCATTTGTGAGCATACTCATTTAATTCTTTTTCAGTATCTGTATCAATGACCATATTGCCATTCATTGCTACAGACTGGTAAAATGCTGGCACATCCTTTTCAAATGTTCTTGCACTGAGTAACTGCCGATCGCTGTCGATTACAAATTCCATATTGGTATCAGTTAACAGGTTATCATCAGTTTCTAAATAATGTGTCATAGAAATACGATCATCGATAATTTCAATATCTAATGGCATATCATGTTCACCAGCAGTAAATCGCATAAATTCACTATCACCAGTAATAATCAGTGGAGCAATCTGCTTTATTAGTCTGTAGTTTTTTTGAGCAACTTCACTGTCTTTAACAAGTTGAACATTTTCTTTACCTGTTTCTAGTACAGGAATCAACGAAGATATCTTATCTATTGGATCATCATGATAATTTTCTAAATATGATGAAAGAGCAGTATCACTTCCATCAAACGAAGTAATATTACCATCGGCTCCATAACTGATAACTGTTTCTTTACCCTCACCATTAAACAAAACAGAGGAAAGAATGTGTTTATCAGTAGAAATACTTTTAATAAACTCATTAGCAAATTCATTCATCTGCTGTTCTTCATTGTAGTCAACTTCTCCGTTAAATAATGATATCTTAGTCGTTTCTCCTCCAGCTGTCATTTCACGAATATTTAATGTTTCTAAAGATGTATCTAACTGAAATAGATACTTTTCATTACCATTATGATCAATTGTAACAGTATCATCATTTAGAGTTATTGAAATTACACTCAGTTCATTGGGTGAGCGAAAAATCATTTCTATCGCCTGATTGTTGATTATAAGCGGTGCAATTCTTTTGAAAAGAACATAATTTTGATAGCCTAAGGTGTTTCGTTCCTTTTCATCTGCAACAATTATTCCTTGTTCCTGTTCATCATTCACTCTCATCAGTGGTCTGCTTTGATCGTAAAGGTATCCATTTCGATAATCATGTCTAAGATCATTTTCAAAATCTTCTTTACTTATTTCTAAATCATTATCATCATATAGATTAATAATAATGACATCTTCATCAATCAGTTCGATTGTTCCATAAACAGGTATCTGGTTATGAATAATAAAAACAAAATCACCAGTATTGTAACGTGGTTCCTCCTGAGAAATATAAGCACGATAGGAATAACGAATTTCATTATCATTGCTGAGATTTGAACCTTTCTGCAATGCCAAGTAAATGCTAAGTTCTTCTCGAAGCATTTTTGCAGTTACAAATGTATCATTGTTATTTTCTTCCATAATAATAGCATTCATAAATTTGATATAACCTTCTAATCCAGCAATATCATTTAATGTATCCTTTTGGTTTTGAACTGCATCCTGAAAATCTTCATACTGATCAGCAAAGTCATAAGGATCATACAGTTGCGCAAACTCTGCTAGTGATCTTGCTAATGAATCAAATAAATTATCAGCTGGCTCATAAGGTGTATTAATCAATGGTGTTTTCTTCTCGTTAAAGAGGGTATATTTTCCCTGATAATAATCCTGCATACGATTAAAATATTTCATTCTGCTTTCATAATCTTTATCAAATTCAGCTGTATTTGATAAAGCAATCTGCATCATATCAAGGACGTTAGCAGTATTGGATGGATCTTTTAATAAAGCTTTAATCTCACGATTTTTATCTTCATATTCCAATTGTGAGCTATATGGTCGAGGGTTGTTGAGTGGTAATCGACAAAAGAATGAGTAAATATTTCTAGCAAGTTCCTCGATTTCATAATCTTTCATTCCTGCTTTTTGTTCATCATTTAAATATTTATCTCGTGAAATGAGATAGGATAATCTCTGTTCAACATCCTTCCACTTTAGCATAATCTCAGCATAGGGTTTATTGTAACTACCTGTTTTAATTTTTAATCCTTTGGGGCTTGCATCATAATTATTCGCTCCACTCCATCCCCATATATCTTTAATAAATTTAATTCTGTCTTTTTTGTCTTTGTTGTTTAGAAAAAAAGAAAGTGTATCATATTTTTGATGCACACGATGTTGACTGGCAATAATTGAATCAATCGTATCTTGAGTTACAAAATAGGTGTGTTGAGGTTCCTTATAATCAATAGCTTCAAACTTGATATGAGGCATTGAAAGTTGCTGAATAACTGGAAGGACTTTATCAGGTGCATAACTTCTCCAATGATGACGCATATAGTCTGGATTGCTTTGATAATCATTGTTGAATGCTATTAAAGTACTTATAGTTCTCTCATAAAATTCTTTATCTCTTAATAATTTTGCCATCTCAGCTGTTCCGTTAGGAAAACCTTTATGATAATGTTGACGAAGTTCCATCATATGATCTGTTTCATCAAAGTCCATGTCCTGACACATATACCATAAATGTTCTGAGGCTTGCTGATATTCATAATTAGCACATTGATCAAGTTCATCCTGAGAGATATATCGTCCTTGATCTAATAGATTGCGAATACCTTTTGCCACGTCTTGCCAGCTCAATATCTGCTTATCAAATGCATTAACGATTCCATCACCCCAAGTGATTTGAATACCATCATTATTCCATTTATACGAAACACTACGATTGTCAATAATAAAACCATTACTGCCCTCATTGTATAGATTTTTAATAAATTCAGCATTTTCTTCAACAGGCTGATCTAAAGAGAAATAGTTAGCTATTTCTATTTTAGATTCTTTTTTCTCAGTTCCTTCACTTAAAACTGCATCAACAATGTTTTGTGGCATTGCAAATGGCTTTATTTCCATGTTTTTTTGAGATGGTTGTACTGGTTCCATATCAAATAAATTCAACTGCTGTTTTTGAGTAGTTGGTAATGGTTTTAAAGGAATAGAAAGATAGACATTTCTTTCAATCATGTCCTCAATAAATGAGGTCACATCCTGCCACGATATATAATCTTGAAAATCCGGATTGGAATAACTGCCTTTCCAGACTTTTAGCATATCTTTATCTTGATCACGATAATAGCCTAAACGCTGATTATGATAAATTTCTTCAATAATCATGACTTTAAAACTTTCTTTAACATAGTTAGTTCGTTTATCCTCGTCATCATAAAATTCAAAGATTGCTTGAATATCTTTGTTTTTATGACTACGAAAGCGATCATACTTAATCAAATGTTCATATTCATCAAGCGTAAAAAAAGCAGGTATTTTATAATTACCTACTTCTTCATGAATATCATTTTGTTTTAACTGTAAATCAGTTCTCTTGTAATCATTTCGTGAATCATTTCCTCGATGTTGTTCATCCTTTGAATCCACTCCATCTGATTTGATTCTTTCAATGCTTCCGTTACTTCCATCTGTTTCATCAATTGCTCCATCAGTAATTCTTTCCTCTGATTTGCTGTTTCCTCTATCTCCATCAGGTGCTGATTGAGAGTCTGTGATGTCAATAGGTTGGTGAACAGTATTGGACGGTTCTGTTGAAGATAATTCCTCCTCATCATTCCGTATTTGCCTAACTGAATTTTGTTCTCGCTTTTCAATGTTAAGTTGGGGATCTGATATTCTCCCATTTGAATGTAATCTAGTTTCATTATCTTCTTGACTCCTTTCACTATTGTTATCTTTTTCGATTTTATTGTAACTTCTCTTTTTGTTCTCTGCAATTGTGCGATTTTCATCTCTAATTAAACTAAGAACAGTTTTTCTTATTTCACCAATAATCACTTGTAAAATATCTTTCGCAGGTACACCTAAGGCGTTCAATGTTTCTCGTGTATTAAACTGAGCAATTTGACGTAAAGTATCACTACTTATATAATCATCAGCATTAATATCGCACCGTGATAAAGCCATATAAGCAACACTAGCTGTCAGTAAACTTCGATAAATCATTTCCGTATTCTGTTCATCTAAATCTTCTAAAAACGAATCCGTCTTACAGTATTGAAGTTCTTTCAAATAATCACTGATATTATCTTCAACCACACTATTGGACGCTGATACTATTGCCTGTGCCAAATCATAATCATTATCAAGAGGACCGAAGTTATCTTTTAGTGTATTAATGACTTCTTCTTTGTATTCTTCTTTCAGTTCCCAAATTGGAACTGGGCGATAAAATCTCGTCTGACGTGTATCCGATATATCAAAATAATATTTCAATCTTGCATGATTATAATAGTTTGAATCAAATACTGCAATCCCTTTTGATTTAGGTTTGATCCACAATCCATAACGCTTGTTCCATTCTTCAATTTCTAATACTGCGGTAGCATCAGGACGTTGGGCATAGATCATAACCATATCAGCAAAAGTCAAGCGATAATTGCGACATGCTGATTTCAAAAAGGCTGACCACCTCATTTCATCCTGTGAGATTTCCTTTAATGTCTGCTGATACAATTTGGTTGCATCTTCATAACGTATTGCCATTTATTACACCTCCTTTGATTTTAATAAATTGCTGTATTCAAATAGTGATAATTTTGGTTTATAAAGTCGCTTAATATCAGTGTCATTTATTTCTAAATACAGGTTTTCAACAAGGTTGATTTTTTTATTAGTAATAAGTGTAGCAACTCGATTCGTCGCACAATTATTGGTAATCATTTCAAAACTCCCATAGTGATCAACATAGTGAATACTGTAAACGTAAAAAGGTTTTTTAATCTGATTAATATGGATAGGTAATTCAGTAATTAAACATAAATTATTTTTATACAGAATAGGCTCAAATAAAATATCATAGATGTTATGAGCATAATGATATCTATCTTTCATGTTCTTTATTTTCCTTAGATTTCATTTTGTGTAAAGCTAAATGTCTATCCAGCAGAGGATAAATGTCTTTGATATCATGACCTACTGTTGATTTGATTGTCTGAGCAGAAATACCATTGTTTTTACAAAAGAGAATATATTTATTAAGTCCTTCTTTGCATTCGATTTCGTTTAATCCCCAGTCATTGATAGTTGTCCATATACCATAGTGAATTGTCATATCCATAAAATCAATTTGATAGCCATCATTTAAAATTTCAAATATATCCTCATCTATATTCCACTGCCATTCAAATAAGGGATACACATTTATACTGTCATCAAGGTTTGCTTTAACTGTTTCATCCGTTTTATAAATCATTCCATCTTCTGGATCATTTTTATTAATGGCAGTTATCTGAACTTTATAATGATCTATATCTTTTTTTATAAAAATATATGCTGGTTCAAATTCTTTATATTTATTACTTTGATGAAGTGCATATAGCATTTTGCCATAAAGATCTAAATCTTTCTTATCCATAGTTTCCTCCTTGTGTCTTTTGATTAAAAACAATAAAGAAGCAGATTGTTGATCTACTTCTCTAACAAATAATTTAATTTTTACTTTTTAGAATTTTATTGACTTCTTTATCTCCACCAAAAGTAAAATAGTATTGCTCATTGAATTGCTTCATTTTGTCATACCAGTACTTTTTAATACGATTTTGAAAATCCTCAAATGCCTCTAAATAAGAATGATAAATCTTCTCATTTGTGTATGTTGAATAACTTTTATTGGAGTCGTAAACTGCAAATGTATCTTTCAGATCATCATGTCCAAATAAAAATGCACAATCTTCAATAGAGAAGCGTTTAACAATCACATGACCATTTACCATTTCAAAGAACTCCTGATCAGCAATATCTTCAAATTCTTCACCACAAAACGATTCCAGCAAATCAGATGTGATATCGTGCTGTTTGCAGTAACGCAGATAATCATTTAAACGGTTTTCATAATCTTCAAGCTCATTATATACATCAAAATAATTAGCCCAAAGAGTACAGTGAAATGGCAATGAAACATAAATGATTTCATAATCAAGATCAAGTAATGATGCCAACCATAAGCATGGATTGGATTCATTGATTTTTTGAGCATCAATTTCAGTACCAATATATAATGAACTTTCCTCATTGTTGTCTAATAAGTTTGAAATATAGGAAGCAATTGTAAAATGGCTATCACTCTTTTTATACAGTACTATTTCTGCTGTGTGGTTTTTCAATTCACTATTCATCATAAATTCTTTTAATATTTCTAATATTTCTTTTGTTTTCTTCTTCATTTTTTCTCTTTCCTTTCATTGTAATACCTTCTATATGTTGAAACTATCCTCCTTTCTTTATTAGGTATGTAAAAAGGACGATTACTCGTCCTTGTCATGCTTGTGATAAGCGATTCTATATTGCTGATGTTTTTTGCTGGCTTTTATCGCTAAATAAATTTTTAATCCCAGCAATAGCAAAAAGAACACTATCAATAATAAAATAATAGCCAAACTACTCATCTGAATCATTACCTTTGTTCTTCTTTAAATGAATATACAATGCAACCGTTCCTAAAGATAGAACAGCTAATATTGTATATAATTCAATATGGCTTGAATCGCCAGTTTCAACAACTTTAGGGGCTAATTCATCTTTCATCACAACCTTTTGCACTTCACCAGTATCTAATACTGTAAATTCAATATCATTGGCAATTAGATAGCCTTGTGGTGCTAATTCTTCATGAAGGACATACGTTTTACCAACAGTTAGTCCTGTAATACGATGTGGCTCTCTAGCAGAAGTCCAGCTATCAATAACTTCTCCTGTTTCTTTATCCGTAAGTGTTAACTTAGCTCCTTCAATTTCTTCACCAGTTGTAGCATCTACTTTAGAAATATCTATTTTTATAATTTCATCTTTCATAATTACTTGTGTTATTTTCCCATCATCTTCTACAGTAAATGTAATATCACTGGCAGTGGCATAACCTAGTGGGGCTAAATCTTCGTGAAGTCGATATTCTTCATTGATTTTTAAACCTCTAATAATATGAGGCTCATCGGTTGATACCCATTCTTCAATGAGATTATTATCTTTATCATATAGTGATAAATGCGCACCTGCTAATTCTTTTGAATCAGTAGCATCTATTTTGCTTATTTCTACTGTACTTTTTGTATTGGTAACATTTAATGTTTTTGTATAGATTACTTTATCACTGTGGTCATATGATAAATCAATTTCATATTCTTTTTGATCAGTAGCATAGCCATCCAATGACTTGACTTCCTTAATCATATATTTTCCCAATGGTAGATTTGAGATATGAATTTCTCCAAGTTCGTTTGTCATATATAAACCGTTTTCTGAAATATCTACTGAAATAGTTTGACCAGCTTTGTAGATCAATGTATTACGTCCATCTAATGAGTAGATATCTTCTTTTGCAGTTAGCTGATAAACAACACCACTCAATAATTCTTCGCTGTCTTTATCTGTTTTAACTAAATGAATTTCTCCAGTTGGAGCAATGTTTGTAACATCTACATTAATTACATATTCCTTTGTAGTCAAATCAGTTTGCTCAAATACAATATCATGAATTTCTTCACTTAATATATATCCTTCATTTGTTAGAACTTCTTTTAGTTCATAATGACCCATAAACAAATTATTAATGACGATTTGTCCATTCGCATTGGTAGTGCCTTTTGCAACAATACTGTCTTTTTCAAAAAGAATGGAACCATCAATAGCATTGATGATATCTTCTTTAGCAGTTAATTCATACTCAACGTTTTCTAAAGGATCTGCTGTTACTTTATCTGTTTTCTTTAAAATGATTTTTCCTTTTGGCTGTGCATTTTGAATCTTAACTGTTAGAATTGGATCTTTATCTTCATCGACATCATAATCATATTGATTAGTGATCGTGAATTGAACAGGCGCTTCCAAAGCTAAGAATCCATTAGGTGTTTTTATTTCTTCAATCGTATACTTACCAGCATCTAATGCAAGAGGTAAAGTAACTTCTCCTTTGTTTCCAAATAAAACAGTAATTTGATTTTCTGAGTTGGTAGTAAATGTATCATATTTTTTTCCGCCAACTTTTTGCGTAACATAATTTCCATTACTGTCTTTAATTTTGAATACTGCACTGTTAAGAGTAACAGTTTTACCATTATCTTTATCAACTTTAATTAACTTCACTTGTGAAGTAAATGGTCGATTGTTAACATTTACTCGCTTGATTTGTTCAATATCTTCATATTCAGTGTAATCATCACTTACACTTATTAAGAAATCTGGAGCAGTAATATAATCCTTTGGAGTAACGGTTTCTTTAACAAGATATTGACCATATGGCAAATAGGGTGTATTAGCAATACCGTTTTTATCTGTTGTGATTTGTGCATACGTTGTTGCACTGTCCCACCCGACATGATCAACTTCACTTTTTAATTTAAAAGTAAATTCAGCACCTTGCAGACCTTTAACGATACCGGAAATACCGTTTTTTTCACCGCTTTTAAACACTTGAATCTTTTGCATATTAACACGATTGCTTGTATCTTTTTTCTCAATTACTTTAGATACCGTTTGATCCTGATATTTTAATTCAATATCAATCACTGTTTTGTTTAATACTAAAGAATCATTAGAAGCTGTTTCTTTGATATAGTAATTACCTAACGGTAAATCATCCCATGTAATTTTTCCATCAGTATCGGTTTTCTTAGTAGAGATACACTCATCTTTTTTATAGAATGTTTTAGTCCCTGCCTTATTAGTGATAGTTTCTTTAGCGTATAAAGCATACGTGTTGTCTTTAATAATTGCATCACCTAATAAGCCATTTGTTTTATCGGTATCAATAGATTTTGTTAATTCAATCTTTCCAGTTGGCTCGATATTGCTTGGATCAATAGGAGTCGTTTGATTAGCCTTGATAGTAAAACCAAATTCCTGAACATTGATTAAATACCCATCGCCAGCCTGCGTTTCTACTGCTTTATAATCACCTAATGGTAATCTTTCGATTTTTAAAATACCGTTTTCATCAGTTGGTAATGTTTGGTCGTAGCCATTAGGACCAGTAATACGATAATACGTATTAGGAACGGTTGCTGATTTATCTTCGTTATATTTTGTTAGTTCTAAAGTACCAAATTTGTTGACTTTCACTCTCAAAAATACAGATAGTGGGTCAGATACCTTAAATACACCTAAACTTTGATCTTTTCCATTGTAATAGGCAAGACTAGTCCCTAACTGATCACTAGGAATATTTCTTTGCAGAACAATTGTAGCTGTATCATCAGCGTTTGGATTTCCATTAACAATTAACTGATTCCCCTTGATCGAAACATCTAATCCGCCTGAATTGATGATTTTCATGTTATCCAAGGCATTGTTTGTATCCGTCAATGTAATAGATTTATCAGCATCAACTTCAAATGTTTGTGTAGCAAATGATGGTGTTCTTTTGTAATTTTCTACATCTGCCAGTATTTCGTTCCACAAACGAACAGTGGTAGCGTAATCTGGATTGGTGGGAGTTTCCACATAACACATATCTGTAGAATCATAATGAATTGTTTTCCAGATTAAACCTTGTGTAATAGCGTACCAGTCTTTACCCGTTCTGCCTGCTACTTTTGTTCCAAAATAACTGATTAGTGAAAGCTGTATTGCAGTTTCTCTTGAAATACCAACATCTTCAAAATTAACAGTATGCATTGTTACTCCAGATTTGAATTTTCCGTAGGCATCAATACAAAATGCCTGCTGTCCACCGATAAATAACTCAGCTTCATGACTATCTCTACGTCCTGTACTAGGATCAGCCAACCACCAGTCTTTATGTGTAATGCCAGATGTGACTGCTGACTCGGCTTTAACATTTAATAACCCTAAATTACTGATGGTTATCATAATTGTCATGAAAGCAATCATAAATGTTTTTGTTTTTTGCTTTAGTTTTATTTTTAATTCTTTGCTCATTATTTTATCCTCCTTAATGGCAACAAAAAAGATGAACTGTTTTATAAGTCCATCTGTGAAAGTAAAATATTCAATTGTTATTCAAAATACGTGTAGTAATAATCAAATGACCATTTGTCATAAGTTGAGTATAAAAAATATCCTGAAATGAAGTAGGTATCAGTAAACGTTCCATTATTTGCATCAGCAACTGCTCTAGCTTCACTCTCAGTGTTGTACAACTTTCCGCAGTTTCCTACTTTGTAGTTTTTTGGCTGTTCTGGCTCTGGCTGTTTTTCAGGTACAACATTTTCAACTGGTGGTGTAGGTGTAGTTTCACTTGGTTGAGAATTTGTAGATTCTGATGTAGAGCTAGAAGTTGAATTTGACTGAGTTGATGACTGGCTTGTTGTTTGATTGTTCTTTGAAGAAGTGCCTTGATTTTTAGAAGTTTGGTCTGTTGACTTTTTAGCATTATCATTACTTGCATTTGAAGTAGAACTTTTACTATCTTCATTTGTTTTTGAATCAGCTTTCTTATCTTCAGCATTGTCATCACTTTGTTTTTCTTCTGTAGATTTATCATCAACTTTTTGTTCCTGTTTTGTATCATTCGTTATTACTTCATCTTTTTTATCTGTACTACTGCAACCTGCAAACATTAGGGAAAGTAATAACAACATTATTAGTTTCTTGCTTTTCATATCTATCAACTCTCTTTCTAAATAAAGTTTATCATGTTATATATACTTAAACAAATATATAAATAACTAAACTGATATTTCTTTTTGAGTTGGTAATATGTTTTGAGCTGGTAACAGGGGGAGAGTGTGAGAGGGGGAATAGCAAAATGGCTATCCATAACCTACAATATATCGACACTTATCCCTTGTTAGTAAGGGGTTATCTAGACTCTCTGTTGGAACGCTTTTTCTGTTGAATACGCTGATAGAGTTCCAATGCTTTAACAATCGTATCTTCAATTTCTTGTTCAGACGTCTTATTTGTAAAGAAATTTTTAATACGATTTTTAGGTATTTTAATTTTTTCAACCTGATTAGGCTTTTGTTCTGCCATGATGTTATCAATAACATCAGTTGTTAATAAACCCTCTTTATCTAATTTATGCATTTTGAGTGTTTGAGCGTGTGAGGGAGTGCAGTCGTTTAGTTGCATAACACCTAAAAGATATTCCTGATGTGATTTATCTAAAAACGATATTTCTACTGCTGGTCTTAATGCAATTAAATCATTATCAACCATTTCAAGAATATCTGGTATCAATTCAGTCAATCGAATATAACGTCTAACAGTTTCTCTGCTTTCGTTATATTCCTTACCTAATTCTGCTACAGATAACTTCTCCACCAGTGGTGTAGAAGTTAAATCAGTACGTAACCCTTGTCTTTTCATTGCATCTAATTTCATTTTATAGGCAAAGGCTTTTTCTGATGGTAGTAGGTTTTCACGCTGACGCAGATTGGTATCAACCATGATAATTGTTGCTTCATCATCGTTTAGATTACGTACAATACAGGGTATTGTTTCAATATTTGCATATTGACTGGCGAACTTCCGACGATGTCCTGCAATCATTTCGTATCCACCGTTTTCTTTTGGGCGAACAAGAGCAGGCATTAATACGCCAACTTTAGCAATAGACTCGGATAATTCTATCATCGCCTTATCTTCTCTTACTTTAAATGGGTGATTTGGAAAATCACTGATTTTATCTAAAGGGATATGAATAACTTTTTCAGCATTATCTTCCTCTCGTGTTTTTTGCGACTTAAATAAAATATCTTCATCGAGATTGAGATCTGGTATCTGCACTTCGCTTAAGGGTTTTCTTGGCATTGCGTTCCACCTCCCTTGCTAATGCTGAATAGGCTACTGCTCCTTCGTTTTTAGCATCATAGGTAAATATACTTTGTCCTACACTTGACGCCTCACTAATAGCTACACGCCTAGGAATGCTCTTTTGAAATACTGGAAAATGCTGTCCATACTTTTCAGTAATTTGCTTTTGAATACTTCTAGACTGATTGGTTCTGTCATCAGTCATTGTGATTAAAATACCTTCAACAGATAGTTCTGGATTAATATCACGTTTTGTTTTTAGAATAGATGATATTAAATCACTTGTACCTGAAGATGAAAGATATTCACTCTGGGTAGGAATGATTACACTATTTGCAGAAGCAAAAGCATTAAGCGTTAATGTTCCTAATGAGGGACTACAGTCTATTAATATATAATCGTAATCTTCTTTAAGTGGTACAATAATATCTTTTAAAACTGTTTCTTTATCTTCTAGGTTATTTAGTGTTGATTCAATAGCTGCTAGACGTGTATTTGTAGGAATAAAATCAAATCCCTCATCATGGTGTAGAATACTATCGTAAACACATTCATCATTTACTATGACTTCTAACATCATGTTAGCAATGTTTTTCTTAATAGCATCTACATCATAGCCTAGTGCTTTACCTGAATCACCCTGTGGATCAAAATCAATTAATAGAACTCTCTTACGTTGTAAAGCTAAAGCACTAGCTAGATTGATACTGGTTGTTGTTTTACCAACGCCACCTTTTTGATTAGCAATGGCTATCACTTTTTGATATGTCATTTTACGACCTCCTTTCTTTAAGCCAACTCATAAGAATTGGCTATGTACGCAAAAAAGAACAGCATGTTAGTACTGTTCTGTTATGAATTCTAGTGCTTTTATGAATAAACCAGTGGAACTTATATGAATATAAAATAATTTAAAATATTATGTTTGGAGGTAAAAATTCATTCCATATTTTTGCTGAATTGCAATATTTTTGCCTCCATAAAATGATAGCACAAATTGCCTCCAAAGCCTTATACTATAATGCTTTTATTAACTTTATATATATGAAATATCCTTTGTGTATTAGGTATTTTATCTTTTTTTAACTGCTTTTATATTCCAACAAGTTCCATTTATTTCTGCAATGGTTTAAAGACTTAGGATCTAGTGCTTCGCGCGTGCAGGTTCAAGTCCTGTCGCCCGCACCAGTGTAAAAATAAAGCCTTACGTAAAGGCTTTTTTTATTATTTAAAATGATATCCGGTGTAATGATCAATAGATTTAAACACCTTCACAGCTTGTAAATCGTCAAGCCGATGTCCATATGCATGATTGCCCATATTACATAAGGCTTTCATGTTTTTTTATTGCCTTTCTGATACCATTTGCCGGCTGAGCCCTGAAGGTCAGAAGCACACAGGTCTTCATTTATACTTGATAACGATGACCGAACAGAGAATCATCAGAGTATCCGTCACTGCTTTGCATATACTTCAGGTATGGATCTGCATTGGCATAATTCATACGTGTGCATTTGGCAGGAAAAGGGAATATGTGCAGGCTATAAAAAAGAGCTGTTCATGTCCAGCCCTTTTCCTCACGATTTTGTCGGTATACAGAACATGTGAGGTTATGTAATCAGAGGATTACACTATTAGTATAGCGTGTTTTCTAAAAAATGCAATTCAAAAAAGGCCAAAAATACCTTAATTTTGAATAAAATAACAAAAAATGAAAAGGCTTTCTATAAATATTATATTTTATGTAAAAAAACTCAGGCCTTGCGTCATGAATCGAACAGCTATTTAAAATAAATCCATCACCGTCTTCTTTTTTACATAAGCGTCCCAGATGCAGCCTCTTTTCCAGCAGCTTCCTTTCCGGTGGCTGCAGTATTGACAGAGGGGAAGGAAAAGGATAAGATGGACATACGGAAACACGTAGGATGGTCTATTCAGATCATTGTGAAAAGAGGTCGATCATATGGTGCTGCATTATGGAATTATAGCGGTTGCGGCAATAACTGACCGTTTCCTTCATGCCGTTGTGGAAGCCGGAGATACAATTGAAGCCATTGCTTCCCGTTCTCTGGCAAAGGCACAGGAAAAGGCAGAGGAGTATGGAGTGCGCAAGGCGTATGGAGCATATGAACAGGTATACACGGATCCGGATGTGGATATCGTTTACATTGCAGTAAACAATGCAAATCATGGAAAAGAAATAAAAGCAGCCCTTCACCACGGCAAGCATGTTGTATGCGAAAAGCCGATTGCCTTGTCCTGTGAGGAAGCAAGGGAGCTGTTCGCCTTCGCAAAGCAGAAGCAGCTGTTTTTGATGGAAGCGCAGAAAAGTCTGTTTCTCCCCGTCACACAGGATATTCGTGATATCCTGCAGAGGCAGACACTGGGAAAGCTGCGACAGGTTGTGATGAGTGCAAGCTTTTCCAATCCGGCTGCCGCATGGATGCATGATGCGCTGCAGGGAGGCGTGGTATATGGCAGTGCCAGTTATACAATTGAATATCTGCACTATCTGCTGCAGCCCCATACGATTCATGCTTCTGCTATGGGAACACAGGAAGCGCAGGGAGCCATTGACAGGGTGAGCATGAATTTTCTGTTTGATGATGTTCTTGTCAACAGCAGAATTTCCATGAAGGAAGAGACTCCGCAGCAGGCTCTGTTTTATTTCGATAAGGGCGATATCCGCATTCCGAATTACTGGAAGGCACGGGAATACTTTATCATGCTGCATGGTGTCGAGCAAAGAAAAAAGCACCCTTGCGTTTATGAAATGAAATATGAAGCAGCGCATATTCATGCATGTCTGGAAAACGGCCTGCTGGAAAGTCCCATCATGGATGCAAAGCGTAGCACTGTCTGCTGTTTTCTTGTGGATGAAATCATGCGGCAGCTATCCAGCAAGGAAGCGCTGTACTGCATTGATGAGGAGGAAAGCTGTTATGATTTATAAGTTAACGCACCCGGAACGGGCAGGAGCTCTTTTTGCACAGGCGCAGGATACGATGATACTTTCCTGCCTGCAAAATGTTATGGGAGAGATATATGCAGATGATCCTGAAAATCCGAAATCCGCAATGGCGGTATTGGGGGTCTTCTGCTTTTTCGCAGGAGAGGTCAATGCTGAGCTGATTGCATATAAGCCGGACACATATACAATTCCCTTTATCCTTATGAGTGCAGACACCTCCTCTTTAAGAGCTGCCATTCAGGCGCAGTATGGGGAACGCGCAAAAAAGGTTACGCGATATGCCATAAAAAAGGAAGCAGGCATTTTTTCCGAGCAACGCCTTCAGCAAATCGTGGATACTCTTGGCGCAGAATATGAGCTGAACCTAATTGATGAGGCGATCTTTAACTGGTCACGCCGGCAGGACTGGTGCAGGGAATGGACTTCTTTGTATAAAGATTATGAGACATACCGCACAACAGGGCTCGGTGTTGTCGTTCTGAAGGATAAGCTTCCGGTTTCCGGTGCCTCCTCCTACAGCTCTTATCGTGGGGGAATTGAAATCCAGGTAGATACAAAAAAGGAATACAGAAGACAGGGGCTGGCAGAGGCAGCCTGCGCAAAGCTGATGCTGGAATGTCTGAAGCGCGGCTGGTATCCGAGCTGGGATGCCCACAATATGGCTTCTGTACATCTTGCGGAAAAGCTTGGCTATCATTTTGACAGGGAATACACCGTGTTTGAAATACACGGATATTAAAAAGGGGCTGTGACAGATAAGTCACAGCCCAGACATAAAAAATACACCCAATTCTATAGAGAAGAAGGTGTATTTTTTGGTATAATTTATGTATGACAAGTACTCAAATTAACCAAGGAAATTATACCG